>CAZMYQ010000001.1:0-16429 GCA_964570545.1 uncultured archaeon
CTTTTAAGGTCTTATTTATTAATATTTAAATAACTTGTAAAAGATATATGCGAGCAATAATGATATTAGTATTGAACCACTTACAATAAACCAAAAATCTAGATTTGGTACATTAACATTCATGCCAAAAAATCCGGCAATCATAGAAGGAACCATTAAAATTGTTGCTAAAACTGTTAACATACTAACTTTTTCATTCATTGAGTTAGATACCATCGACATATATAAATTCACGGCGTTTTTTAGTTCTTCGCGGATAGTATCTACCAAATCAACTGCATATAATAATCTATGACGAATATTCTTTTCAAAATCTTCATCATCAATTGGATTATTTATTAAGTATTTATCTAATGCCTCATAATTAGCAATTAAAATTTTAGATAAATAAAAAAGATTTGTACTTATATTTAACATCTTATACATTAATTCCTTGCTGTAATCTTCTTTTAAAATTTTTCCAATAAACTCGTCAATTATTGATCCAAAATCTTCTATATAATCTATTGTTTTTTCTGTCAAATAATCCACTAAATCAGAAATAACAACATATTTTGAAACCCACTTATTTTTACATATATTTAAATATCTATCAAAAATTTTTATATCTGTGTTAATCATTGTTATAACCAAATCTTTTCCTTTAATTAAAATCATAACAATTTTTATCATAGATTTATCCTCAAAATATGTTTTTGAAGGATATTGTAAAATTATTAGATCAAAATTTGTATAATTTGAATAACGTGGTCTTTGCTGCTCCAAAATATCTTCTACAATATCTTCGTCTTTTATGAATTTATACAGTTCTTTGTATTCGTTTTGATCTAATATTATCCAAAGAGGTCGATAATCTTTATTCAGAGATTCAATAATTTCTTTTTTCTTTGTGTTTTTATTTATTGCTAATACTTTCATTATTATTTAGGAAAAGTTTAAAAATATCTTGCATGACCTGGAAATAATTTTCTTATGTATAATCTCTTAAGTTTATCTAAAGATTCTTGGAGTTTATTAGAATCAGACATTGGTAAATCAGTTCTTCCAATAACATCAAAGTTTTCTGAAAATACAGTATCGCCACTAAATAAGTATCCATATTCTCTTAAATAATAGCAAACGCTTCCTGGTGTGTGTCCTGGAGTTTCTACAATTTGAATTCTTTTATTTATATAATTCTTTGGAATAGGCTCTAATTTTGATTTAATTTCTGAAATCTTTTTAGAATCCCAAAATGGAGCATTAATTATTTCAAAATATTCATAATCTTTTTCATGGATATATATTGGCACATTTAAATTCCTGCCACCATAGCAGTGATCGAGATGTCCATGGGTTAGAATTACATATTCTGGCTTTACAGGTGCGCTTGCCCAATTTATATTAAAACCACAATCAATAGCATATGTCTCTCCATCTGAAATTATATAAGAAACTGAATTGTAAGTATTATCAATTATCATAGATAAAAAATCAGAATACTTATACCACGAAGTCATTATAATTTTTGTTCTACGAAATATATTTTTATGAGATTGCAACGCAGACAAAAATTCACCAAAAAAATAATATCTGAATTAATTGAATTTTGTAAAGAAAACTATGATAATGAACTTATCTCTCAATATTTTCCAAAGATCGTCGATTTAATTAAAAAATATTGTATGAAATCAAAAATTCCAATAAGAAAATATAAAAAATATTTTTGCAAGAGATGCAATAATTTTTTTATTCTTAACAAGACAGCAAAAATTAGAATTATCAACAAAAAACCATATATTATATGTCTAAAATGCGGCAAAAAGTGGTTAATTAATTAGTTTATAAAAATCCAAGGCCAAATTTAAATAAATTTTATATACTTTTACCAATCCATCAATATAAACACACTCATTTGGAGCGTGCGCGTTTTCTCCAGGAGGACCAAAAGTTACAGATGGACTATCTCCAAACATCCACATATCACAAGCGGGGCCACTACCACCAATTTGAGGGACAATTCCAAACTGTTCATAAATTTTACGTTGTAGATAAAAAACTATATTAGGATTAATCTTAGATATATATGCAGGTATCGATACTAATTTTTCATATTTACAATCAAAATCTTTTAAAATTTCATTTATTTTAGTTTCAATTTCTTTTTCAGTATGGCACGGCAAATATCTTATTTCTCCATATGCTTCACACAAGTCTGGCACACGATTTATTGAAGAACCACCACGTATAATTGTCGGAAAAGTGAATATCGATCTTCGGCCTGGAAAATGTTCGTGATAATCATTTTCGAATTTTATTTGCTCATTTAATTTTCTTGCCGATTCTATCATTTCTAAGATAGCATTTTTTCCTTTCCTTTTAAACTCCCAATCACGAGAGCCACTATGTATAGATTCACCATATGTAGTTATTCTAAATCGTATTAAGCCTTTATGTCCAATTGATATTTTTTTGATATCTGGCTCACCAACAACAACAAAATCTCCTACATAACCATTTTTTACTAATAGTTTTGTACCGAATTCGGAGCATGCGCCGACTTCTTCATCAACCACAAATTGGACTTGCACTCTGTTATTTAAATAATCTTCATGGTTAATTAAAGTTTCGAGCATATAGATGAAACACGCTAAAGATCCTTTCATATCGTAAGTTCCTCTACCGTATATTTTTCCATCTCTAATCTCTCCAAACGGATTATACATCCACCCATGTCCGACAGGAACAGTATCCATATGTCCATTAAAAACAATTGTTTTGTTTCCTTTACCTATTTCTACAACAATATTTGGCCTATTTTCATATCCTATTTTCTTTGGTGATAGACCAATATCATTTAAGTATTCATAAATATATTCTGCAACTTGTTTTTCAATTGGATCATCAGGATTATCATGATCCGGCATTCCGGTGTAGATATTTTCAGAAGGTATTTTCACTAAATTTAATAATATGCTTGTTAATTTTGCTTTGTCGTCCATTAAGGAAATATTAAATGAATTAAATTTAAGTACAAATAATAAAAGCCTATTCAATATATTTAATAACCTTATACTTCCTCACTAAATCTTTCAACTTATCGATAAATCGTTCAAAAGTTCGCACATTCTTATAATAAAATTCAACCCTATAGTCATATCTACCTACAAGTTTCTCTACATTGTTAACATTAGAATTCTGAATAAATCCCAAGAAATCTTTATTATTAATTACACTTAAATAGATTGCTACTCGTTTATAGCCTAATTTTTCAGGAGAAATCACTATCGAATATCCTCTAAAAATACTCATCTCATAATCTTTAACTAAACTTCTTAACTTATGATAATCTATATTTAACTCACAAGCTAGTTTTAAAAGAGGATATCTTAAATTTTTTTCATAACTTACTAAAAAGTTCCAGAATTTATTTTTATCAACTTCTATATGTTTTTTCTTTTGAAATTCTTGTACTTTTGCGCCGAGAAAATTAAAAGGAATTATCGTTTTTGCCCTAACCATTAAATCAGTTTCATATCCATGTTCTCTTAAATAATTAATCAAATATTGAATATTTAAATTGTTGTGAGATAAAATTAAAAATTCATAACCACCATAAAATCGTTCATACCAGCGTAAACCATAAAGTTTTGGAACATTAATTTTTTTAATTCCATATGCTAGAATCCTAAATGAAAAAAATCCAATAAGAGTCCATCTAACTGCAACTATATATTTTTTAATAACTTTCATTTTTTCCAGACGTTCTATTCTATACTTTACAAAACTTTTAGATTTGTTTAATTTATTGGCGAGCAATGAAATAGGTTGCCTAGAATTTCGTATTAGTTCTCTTAATATCTCTATGTCAAATTTATCTATTTTTTTCATAAAAATTTTAACAATTTTAAAATAAATATATAAATGCTCTAAAATTTATTCAAAAATATTAAATAAAATTTTATGTACATTAAATTTATTTTAAAAATCATGGAAATCGAAGGAATTGTACTTGTCAGACCAAAACTACCAGTAAACGTAGGTTCAATTGCTAGAGTAATGGCTGCATTTGGTGTCGAGGAGTTAATAATAGTAAGCGATAAAGAAAATTTTGAAAAAATAGTAAAAAAGAGTAGAGGTATAGCCAAAGGAGGAGCATACATAATTGACAATGCTAAGTTAGTTAGTTCATTATCAGAGATCAAAGGAAAAAAGATAGGGACCATAAGCATCTATGATAACAAAAAATACGGTTTTAAATTAGTTCCTATAACAGATCTTCCAAAAATAGAAGGAAAATATTATTTAGTATTTGGAAATGAAGGTTATGGATTATCAAAAGAAGAATTAGAATTATGTGATATTATCTCAACAATTCCAACAAATGATAAATATGGAATATTAAATTTAGGAATTTCAGCGACTTTATACATATATGAAATTTATAAACACAGATTCATAAACTTATTAAATGAACTTAACAAAATTCCTAATATTAATTATTCCTATAAATATTAATGTTGGCTCCTGGACACAAATCATGTGCTGGTTGTGGAGTAATGATAGGAATTAGAAGATTCTTAGACATAATTAAAGAATTACACGGCGATGATATAGTTATTGCCAACGCAACAGGATGTTTAGAAGTAGTAACTACTTCATATGGATCAGTTTCATGGGAAGTTCCATACGTTCATTCTGTTTTTGAAAATGCTGCTTCTATTGGTACTGGATTGGCGAGAGCATTAAAAGTTAAGGGAAAGAATACAAAAGTCATTTGTATTGGAGGAGATGGTGCTACTTATGATATTGGATTTCAATTTGTTTCAGCAGCAATGGAAAGAAAAGAAAATCTTATATATTTATGTTATGACAATGGGGCTTATATGAATACTGGAATACAAAGATCTTCTGCAACACCATATGGTGCTAGAACCACTACATCACCACACAAAAAAAGAGAATGGAAAAAAGATATTCTAAGAATTATGGCTGCTCATGATGTCTATGTGGCTTCAATTTCATTTGCATATTTAAATGATATGAAAAACAAAATTAAAAAAGCGTTAACAAGAACTTCATTTTTACTTATGGATGCTCCTTGTCCAACGGGATGGAAATACGATGAAAGTAAAACTTTTGAGATAGCGAAGTTAGCTGTAGAAACAGGTATGTTCCCTTTAGTAGAATATGAACCAGAAACTGGTTGGAGAATTACATACGAACCATCATTTAAACCTATAGAAGAATATTTTAAACTTCAAGGTAGATTTAAAGGAATTACCCAAGAGGAAATCGAAGAATATAAAAAACATATCCAAAGACAATTTGAAATATTTAAAAGAAATTTAATTTAAATTAGAGAAACTTCCTTAAATGAATAATCTTGCAATAATCCTTCTTCTTTCAATTTTTCTAATTGTTCTTCAATTTTATCAACAATTCCTTCTTTTGATTCAGTAATAAATACTACTAATAAACCTTTGTAATCACCAAATATTGGGATTTCTTCAACTTTTATATCTTCGGCGCCAATAACTTCTTTTAAACCAATCACTTTTTCTTTTAGCATATCCAAAGCTCCTTCTTCTGGATATAATTCATAAATTGTTTGTTGCAAGCCCATATACATACCTCCATTATGGTCCTTTATATCCACAATGTGGACATTCCCATCCTATACCTAAGTTGATACATCTTTTGCATCTATAAAATTTTTTTCCACAATTGGAGCATAGTAATTCTTTAAATTCTCCCATTACAACTTCTTGATTGCATGAAACACATATTTTTCTCATTAAATCACCTCAGATACCTTAGGGTTAATCATGATTCATACGTTGTCGGCTTCATCATCTTTGATAAATAATTAAACATATTGTTATATATTTAGATTATAAAAACAAAAATAATGATTTTAGGACCTTATTATGCTCATGGACATAAAAACGTTTTAGCAATGCATAAATCTACTCTAGAAATAACAAAAGAAGATTTTTTAACTAAAAAAGGAGATTGTATTATTGGAATAAATTCAAACATTTGTGCTTATAATTTGCCACAAATTCTTAAAAAACATCTATTGGAAGAAAACAAAGCAAAACTGATTTTGCGTGTTAACGATATCGAAGATGAGATTATTTTTCAAGGGTCTAAAAATCTAACTTTTTTAAATAGGGCGTCTTTTGTTATAAGAAAATCCAATTTTATCGACGACCGCACCATCGGGATAAAGGCGAATAAGTCTGCTAAAGATATAAATAGAGAATTAATATTTTATTTAAAACAAGGTAAAATATTAAAATTTTGGTTTGAGTTATTGTAGTGCAGGAGCGGAAAAGCGGTCGGTCCTAAAATCCCGCCGCTGCCCAGGTCTCCTGCACTATTTTATATGAATATTATCATTTAAATTAGTTTTATTTTTCTTTGAGTTTTTATTTTGTTTTTTAATCAAAATTTTTAATTCTTTATATAATGCCTTATAATCCAATTTAATAATTTTAAACTTCATAAAGTATATAATGACGAATGAAATTATTAATCTATTTTATCTAATTTTGCCATCTTATTTTGCCAATTCTTTGCCAGTTCTGGCAAAGGGAAAAATACCGCTCGACGGTGGAAATTATCTAAATAAACATAGAATTTTAGGAGATGGAAAAACTTTTGAAGGGACTTTTTTAGGAGTTTGTGGAGGTATATGTATAGGTTTGTTGCTAATAATTGCCCAAAATTTTGGAATAAACGTCCAATATAAAATGACTTTGGATTTAGCTATAATATTGCCCATCCTGTCAATTTTTGGAGATATACTTGGTTCTTTCATAAAGAGACGTATAGGTGTAAATAGAGGGGATCCAATTTTATTTTTAGATCAGTTAGATTTTATAATTTTGCCGTTATTTGTCTTATGGATGAAATATAAATTTAGTTTAGTTTCAATATTTGTTGTCTTATTAATTACTTTAATAATTCACATTGTAATGAATAAAATAGCGTATGTTTTAAAATTAAAAGATAAACCATGGTGATATTATGAAAGTTGCTTGTTTAATTTCGGGAGGTAAAGATTCATTATATTCTTACTTCATTTTTAAAATGTATGGGGCAGATACTATTTGGGTCAATTTTGTACCTAAAAACTTAGAAAGTTATATGCTCCAAAGCATAAATTCAAATTTTGTCAAATATCAAGCAAAAGCATGTGGCGAAAAATTATATTCATTTGAAATATCTGGAAAAAAAGATATCGAAATTGAAGAAATGTTATATTATCTGAAAAAAGTAAAAGAAGAAGAAAATTTCGAAGGAATTGTTTGTGGTGCAGTACGAAGCGATTATCAAAAATCAAGGCTAGAATACATTAGCGAAGAACTTGGAGTTAATTTATATGCACCTCTTTGGCACAAAGATGAAAAAAAATTATTAGATGAAATTTTAGATTCAGGATTTGAATTTTTAATTGTATTTTCAGGTTTAGAAGATAAATCATTTGTTGGAAAAATAGTAAATAAAGAAACGAAGGAAGAGTTCTTAAATTGGGTACAAGATAGCCCTGTTGGAGAAGGAGGAGAATTCGAATCGTATGTAATAAATTGTCCAATTTTTGAATATAAATTAAACCCAATGGGAGTGATAAAGAAAGGATACTATTTCATTGAAAAAATAGAATTTTTGGATAAAAAATAAATTATTCTATTTTTACATATACAGCCCCAGAGACTTTCCAAACGTTGACTTTATAACGTTTTCTTCCACTCAAATCTGAAAATTGACAGTCAGATTCTCCATATCTTAGTATGTCTATAGATGTTGAAACGTTTGGAATGCATCTTATGCTACCCCAAATATTTTTATCGTCTCTTTTATCATAGGCATAATGATAAAACAAGTAACAACTCTTAGTAGCAATACCGCAATATCTTAAGCATTTTTTTTCATTATTTACTTTTTCTATAAATAAGTTATGTCCGCATGTATCGCAGCCATCGTATTTTATATATATAACTCTCGAATTTCCTGAAGTTTTGTTAGCAATCTCTCTAATTGCACCAATTATTTCAGAATCTATTTTTTTCCACATAGAATATTTCCATTCTTGAAGGAATCCAGAAATCATTTGATATCCTATTAAAAGAATCATAGACATAACTATTACTGAGACAACCAATTCAAAAGGCATTTCCATAAATAAATTTTAGTTAGTATAAATTTAATGAAATGTGCGTTATCTTTAGATGCAGTATTGGCATTCTTTTTGATTATTTTTATGATATCGCAAATATATATTATTTCAGAAAACATAACAAAAATTTATGTATGGCTTCAAGCATATAAATATGCTCAATATATCGCAGTGCAAGTAGATTATGCTCTAACTGACTCTTGGATATATTCTACAATTTATGGAGAAGCGCCCAACCACGAAATTTCAGGAATTCCATCTTTAAGCGCTTATACTTTAAAGTATATAAAAGATTGTAAAGTTAAAATAGAGCCTGATAGAGATTATTCAAAGATTACTGTTAGTGTATCTTATGATGGAGGAAATATTTCATATACTTTATATTCACCAGCAAAAATAAAGAGTAAAAAGTCTTTTTCATGTATAAAGTAAATCCTTAAAGTCATTTATGGGGTTAAAACTTCCCAGGTTTTTAAAATAGATTACTTGTTTCTTGATTTTCTCTATTATTTTTTTGTCTAATCTTTGTTCAGCCTCTGTAAAGAATATATATCTTCCTATGTTTTGCTTATCCGGTCTAGATTCCAATTTTCTCAAGTTTATTTTATATTTATAAAATATATCTAAAACTTTTTTTAAGGCGCCTGGTTTATCTTCAACAGAAAATAGCAAAGCAGTAATATTTCCATCACTTGGCTTTTTTGATATTAAATAAAACTTAGTTTTATTTAATTTAGAATCTTGAATTCCTTTCTTCAAGATAACACAATCATTCAACATAGCCGCAGTTTCGGAAGTTATTGCAGCCGATTTATTATCCAACAAATTTATAGCATCTGCAGTGCTGTTAGTATATTTTATTTTTGCGTTAGATAAATAAGACTTTAAGAAGTTTTGGCATTGGATTATGGCTTGAGGATGTGAATATACAACTTTTATATCTTTTAGGTTCATATGTCTCTTAGATACCAAACAATGATTTATATCTAGCATATATTCTCCAACAACATATACATTATATTTAATTAAGCATTCCAATGTCTGGACAACCGTCCCGCCGTAGGTATTTTCAATTGGTACTAGTCCATATTTAACTTCCTCTGAATCTACTGCCTTAAAGATATCTTCTATAGAATCATAATATTTTAATCTGTTCCTTGACTTAAATATTTTCAAGGCACATTCGTCAGAATATGTACCTAATGGACCTAGCACACCTACTTTATACGATATATTTAATAATTTTTCTTGCTCAATCTTAGATAATTCAAGAATTTTTGAGAATATATCTTTTACTATAATGCTATTTAATCCATTTTTATTTGCATAATCGCATACCTTATTATATATTTCTCTTTCTCTGACTGGATCATATATTGGCAAGTTTAATTTTTTCTTTATTTTCCCAATTTTTTTAGAAATTTCTATCCTTCGTTTTATTAATTCTAGAATTTTTTTGTCTATTTTATTTATTTCTGCACGTAATGACAATAACTCGTTGGAAAAGTATATCTCCTCGCATCCAACCACCCCGTATTAAATATTTCAAAATAATGATATATATTGTTTAAAACCAAATTAGTAAAATCTAAGAAATCTTTAATGCGGACTAAAATATATATCCTATAAAAATAAATTTTATGGATATTGAAAACACGATTAAAATATTAGCAGCAAAGATTAAAAAAGAACATGGGAAAATAAATCTTAAAAGTTTAATAGGAAGATGTTGTTTAATTCCAGAAGTAAAGCAAAATGTAAGAGAATGGATTCCAAAAATTCAACAAATAGCGGAAGAAGTAGAAAATCTAGATTACTCCAAAATTGAAGAATTGGCTAGCCAAGAAATAAATATTGCAGCACCAACCAAGAAAGAAGAAGAAATAAAAGGTCCAGTAATAGTAAGATTTGCCATCGAGCCTGGCGGATATATGCATATTGGAAATTTAAGAGCATTATATGCTAACTACATATTTAAAGAAACATATGGCGGGAAGTTAATATTAAGATTTGATGATACAAATCCTGAAAAAGTCAGATTGCCTTATTACAAAGCCATCGAAGAAGATATTAAGAGATTAGATATTGAGTATGACGATGTTGTTTGTGCTTCAGAACGGATTGAAACTTATTATAGGTATGCAAAAGAGTTAATTAAAAAAGATTTAGCATATGTTTGTACATGCGATTCTGAAACAATGAAACAAAATAGAAACTTGAAAATAGAATGCTCTTGTAGAAAAAGATCTCGAGATGAAAATTTAGAATTATTTGAAAAAATGATAAGTGGCGAATTTAATGAAGGAGAAGTTGTATTGAGAATAAAAACAGATATGGCTCACAAGAATCCAATTATGAGAGATCCAGTCATATTTAAAATTTCAAAGCACATACACCCAATAACTAAATACGATGTATGCTGTTGGCCGACATATAATTTTCAATGCGCTATAGATGATAGTGATATGAAAATTACACACATAATAAGAGGGAAAGACTTAATGACTCCTGGCGAAATTCAAAAGATAATCCAAGAATATTTAGGATTACATATTCCAAAAACAATATATTTTGGTAGATTAAAAATCGAAGGTATAGATTTAGGAAAACGACACATAAGAGAAAAGATACTATCCAAAGAAATAGAATCTTGGTCTAATCCACAAACATTTACTACTAGATCCTTGTTAGAAAGGGGAATCACACCAAAGGCACTTTATGAATTTTACAAAGAACTTGGAATAAAAGGAAGAGATATATCTATACCAATTGACATTTTGTACGCTAGAAATAGAGAAATCATTGATAAATCAGCGAAAAGAATATTTTTTGTTCGAAATCCTGTAGAAATTGAGTTAAATATAGAACCTACTTATGTAGAAGTAGATTGGCATCCAGAAGTAGACATGGGCAAAAAGAAATATCTTATTAAAGATAAAATATACATCGAAAAAGAAGATTTTGGAAAAAACATAAGATTAAAACATGCGTTTAATTTAAAATTTGATGGAGAAAAATACATTTTTGATGGTTTTGACATCAAAGAAGGTTTACCAATTATTCATTGGGTGAATCACGAATACGTAGAAGGAGAATTAATATATCCTGATGGCTCTGTAGTTAAAGGATATTTCGAATATTACATTCACGATTTAAACGTTGGAGAAATCATACAACTTGAAAGAATTGGTTATGGAAGAATAGTTAAAAATGAAGGTTGCTTTGTCCAAGTATATTTTGCTCATAAATAAAATTAATCTTAATTATTTTATGATTGGACCTATCGGAGAAGATTTACCTGCCCTGTTTCCAATAGTTTTTTCTTTATTATTATTTCTACTAACTTTATACCACGGTTTAACTACAATATCTAAATTAGATAAAGAAGCAAAATTAGTCAATACTTCTATTGAAATTGCAAATAGATTTACTAAATATTCTTCTATAGACGGAAAAATATTTGGTGAAATTTGTAATCATTTGAAAGAACAATATCAAAACTTTAGAATAAGAATAGTTAAAGAAGATTTAGAGAATTATGTGAGTGGATATTCTTGTGAAAAAGATATAGGAAATTACGATATAGATGAGTTAAGAAAACACTTTTCTAACGTTCATGTTGAAAGATATCCCATAACATATTGTAAAAAGCAAGATGATTGTGGATATTTGGGATTTTTAGAGGTGGTTATATGCGCTCGATAGCAACAATATCTGACGCTATGATATTATATACAATTACAATAATTGCATGTGGGATTATAATATTCGCTGAATTAAACTATGGTAGGTTAATATACAGTTCAACATGGGATTTATATTTAAACTTTTATGTATTGCAATCTATGAATACTTTGTATAATCTTCAAGTAGATACTGGCGCAGGCACCAGAGATTACTTAATTAAACAAGTTTTGGCTAAAATTTCAAACAATGATATTGACGGAGCAGAAGACTTGTTAGTTGAAAACATGATAAAATTATTTAGACCAATTAAAGATAATTTTTATTTTTATGTGTCTATGGGTTGGTACACCGGTGGGGGCTGGACTTGGTATGACTTTTTCTTAAAGTACGAATACGATAAAAGCGCGAAAAAAGGACTTTGGTATAAAGCGTTTGTAACACCAAACGCTGATTTTAGAGATATATTAAACAAAATTATGAGTGACAACAACTTATCTGTTAATGTATATACAGTCAATGCACCTATTTTAGTTACAGATAGTTCAGGAACTCCACATAATGGATTTTTATATGTTGGTTTTATTCCAAAAACAATTGATTTAAAAGATGTTATTTCAAAATTTGATTGCGGTAACTCTCGTTGTGAATTGAATTGGGAAGAAATTAACCCATCCAACCACTAAAATATTTAAATATGTTCTCTCATAATGAATAATGTATTCACCGATTAATCGTGAAGAACTATATGAAATATTGGAAGAAAATGGGGATTTCAAAAGAATGGCTGTAACAATATGTGAAAATGTAGGATACAGTGATAGTACATTTTACGATGTTGTATTTGACATACCTTACTCAAACCATTTTTCAGATTATGTTGTGCTTAGTAAGCCAAATATTCCTATACCAATTATTGGATTTCTTTTGGAATTAATTTTTACCAAAACAGCACCAATTGAAGAGTGCGAAATTAGATATGATGGAATTTACTACGACGGAAATCGTTTGCCTTATGACGTAAAAGTGTTATCTAACGAAGAGTCTAAAAAAATATTTGAAGATTTCTTGAATGATATTATAGAATTTGCCGAAGGAGATACAGAAATATTATTAGATGATGAAGATATAGACGAAGAGACTCGTAAAGAATGTTTAAATTTTAAAAATAACATAGTTCCAAAATTAAAAGAACTTGTTCCAAAAATTGCTGAATATTTAGTTTATGACAAAGGATTATTCTTGATAAAAATTAAAGACGATGAATATATCATCGTAAGATAATCCAAAAAATCTAAAAATAACTAACAAATTATATTTTTTTATGGATGAAATTTCACAATATGTTTGCGACAAACATATGCAATTTAAAAAAGATTTTTTAAAGAAAATACTAAAAGGAAAAAAAACAATAACTATAAGAAGAAAAACAGCCCTTAAAGAAGGCGATTTGTTTTATATTCATTCTGGTGGTTATGTCCACGCAATAGGTCGCGTAATTAAAGTATATAAAAAGAAATACGATGAAATATCAGAAGAAGAAGCTAAAAAAGAAGGAATTCCATTAGATAAATTAAAAAAATTGTTAAAAATTTTGTATGGAGAAAATTCTGAACTTTATATCGTAGAATTTGAAGTAATAAAAATTTTTGAAGAGCCAATTTTTAGTGAACATCTTCCATATGGCGGATTATCACCAGTAATGGTTGCAAAATTAGCAAAAAAATATGACATAGTTGAAAAAGATGACATAGATATAATCGATAAATTAATAGAATTAGGATCAATTCGAAAGTTGGCAGAACATTTGGGTGGAAATAAAAAGAGAATTTTTATTAGAAAAATTGTAAGAAAATATTATGAAAAATTAAAAGAACTTGGGAGAGTTTAATCCACAAGAATTCTACCATCTTTTATTAATTCAATATAATAATCAAATTCATATTTTGCTTGATAAGGTGATATTATTCCAACTTCTGTAACAATCCCATCAATTAATTCTGGATCTATCAATCCAAAAGCAGGATTCCTAATAACTTCACTTGGAATTTCTTCACTAACTTCTTTTGGATCTCTAAATTCAATATATTCATGACCAGACTGTTCAGTTTTTGGATCATACTTTAAAATAGAACAGAAAGAATATACTTTATTTCCATGATATCTCTTGGCTGAAATAGCCATCATTGCCGTACCTATCTTATTTATGACGCCACCATTATAAAGAATTGCGTCTCCTCCAAATACAAAAGCCCAACATCTATGTAAATAAAAATGTGCTGCATTATCTACAATGTATCTTATAGGCACACCAGAATTTAAAAGTTCTTTTGCAGTAATTAATCCTTGGTTTTTTGGACGTGTTTCCGTAACATAAACCAAAATTTGTTTTCCTTCTTTATGGGCTTTTATTATAGATTTTGTCGTCGTCGATGAATGGCAATGAGTCATCACCATACATCTTTTGGGAAATATGTTTTTACCTATATCTGAAATCCATTCTTTAGACTTTTCAACAATTTTTATTAAATAATTTACATCTACACCATCTTTATATAAGTCTAAGCAATTTCTCAACATTGGTTCAGTAGGTCGAACATAATAAAGTTTTTTTAAATCAGAAGTACTTATGTTGTCTTTGTTTTCACTTATAAACTTCAAGACTGATAAACAAACGTTTGTAGCACCTTGGATTTTCAAAGATTTTATATCATCAATTAACTTTTTTAATTTTTCATCCATTAAATTTTAATAGATATAACCTTATATTAATACCTATTCATAGCTAATATATTTTGTTAAGTTAAAATATTTTTAATGGGCGTTTGCCCCTACTTGCAAAGTTGTCTTTAAAACAAAATATGAATTAAGAAATTTGGTTTCAAGCGACAAAATTCTAAAAAGAAAACATACTTTAAACATAGAAAACAAGACGTGTTCTTACATATTTGAAATAGAAGGCATAAGTGAAGAAAAGATTTCTATTATTAAAAAATTATTTAAGAGATATAAATATTTAAATATAGTGGAGAATAATTCAAAGATACGTATAGGATTTCTAAATTATCCCTATTGAAGAAGATGAAAATTTTACTTATTTACTAAATGAAATTGTGGCATTTCTGCTGGAAGATTAGCTATTCCTTCTTATTTCAACCACAATTTGGCAACAAATCGTATATATCACAATAGATATACTTAACTATGAATAAAGTTTTCATAAACGACAAAAATCTATCAAAATTAATAGAAAAATATTACGAAAAGCAGGAGTTTTCAATATTTTTATTTCTATTATTATTGGCATCAACAATATATCAAATAAGTACAAAATCACAAATTAATGAATACATTTTGACATACTTTTTACTTTTATTTTCAGGAATAATATATTCAACATATGACCTAAAAAATCTAAAGATTCAATAGAAGAAATTTTAGGACGATATGGTAATTTATCAAAAAGAGAAGTAATAACATGCTGTGAAAACATATATAAATATCTAAAAGACAAGGAAAACGTAAAAGTAGAAATATGCCAATAATAAAATAATGCTTTCATTGGAATATCTTATAATTTTAACGATATCATTAGTTTTAATATTTATAACAATCAAAGTATTGTTTGATGCAGTTATAATTTATCGTAAATATAAAGATATCAACATAGTTCTAAAATTAAGCGATGTATTAAATTATTTAGATAGCCAAAGAGGAATATTAATCGGAAATAAAGAGGTCAAACTATTCTTAACAGAAGATATAACTCTTGAAAAAGAGTTTGATTACTTGAAAATTTCGTATCACAATTTTTCAAGAAAAATTAAATTTCATTGCAATTTATCACTAAATCCAATAAAATGTAAAAATAAAATAATAATTAGTTACGATGGAAAAGGAAATTGTATGTTAACTTGCAACTAAAAATTAATGACATAAGGCGCAAAAACGTATGTTAAATAACTAACTAAATTTAAAAATAAATAAATGTAGGGCATTCTCCATAGTTTTCCTTCAAAAATAGTACCAACGATAGAAATTGCAAGATTTGAAACTAAAACATAGTCAAATAAGACATTATTTCCAATTTGAGATAAGGTTGATAATATTATTGGTAAAATTATTGCTAAAATATACAAAGAAATAGACTGTATTGTGGTTTCTATTTTTATTGATTTCTTGAGTTCAACGTATCTTATAATATAATCAATAAAATTTTGGAGCGTGTTCTTATCTACTTTTGATAATTTGGATATGTTCCATAACGTTAGATATATATCTTTACATACTCTTGAAGAAAATTGCATTATTTTAGCCTCAAATTGAACATCCAATGGAACATTTATATTTATATTTCCAAAAGTTTTTAATATTTCTGTTTGAGAAATATTCTTTGACATAAGATTACTTACGTTATCAATTAAATAACTTTCTTCTTTTTCTTGATTCTCATAATGTAGCAGAACAGGAATAAATAAAAAACACACAAATAAAACGATTGTTTGAACTATAATATATAAAGAATCTTGAGCAATAAAACTTAAAAGAACGCCAAAAAGTAATGAAAAAATCAATGAAAGA
>CAZMYQ010000002.1:0-15102 GCA_964570545.1 uncultured archaeon
AATTGCCTATGAAACATCCAGAAATATTTAAGAAATTGGGTATTGAACCACCAAAGGGAGTTTTATTGTATGGTCCACCAGGTACTGGTAAAACTCTGTTGGCAAAAGCCGTAGCAAACGAATGTGACGCTCACTTTATATCTATTGATGGTCCATCTATTATGTCTAAGTGGGTGGGTGAAGCAGAAGAAAATTTAAGAAATATATTCGAAGAAGCGAAGAAGAAAGCTCCTTCTATAATATTTATTGATGAAATAGATGCTATCGCTCCAAAAAGGTCGGAAACTGTTGGTGAGGTTGAGAGAAGAGTGGTTTGTCAATTACTATCTTTAATGGATGGCCTTGAAAGTAGGGGCCAAGTCGTTGTCATAGCAGCAACGAACCGACCAAACGATATAGATCCTGCTTTAAGAAGACCTGGTCGATTTGATAGGGAAATTGAAATTCCACCGCCTGATAAAGATGGAAGAAAAGAAATTTTAGAAATCCATACAAGAGGTATGCCAATTGAACCTAAAATAAAAAAATCTATTTTAAGCCAATTTAAGAAAGAATTAGAGAAATTAGGAATCGACTATAAAACAATAAAAACTTTTAATGATGTGCTTAAAATAAAAGAAATTGATCAAAAATTATATAATCAAATATATTCAAAATTAAAATCTAGTCTGTTATCAGATCTTGCAGAATTGACTGTTGGATTTACAGGTGCTGATTTAGCAGCTCTTTGTCAAGAAGCTGCGATTGTAGCAATTAGAAGACAATTTCCTGATTTAATTGTAGATCCAAAAAAACCATTAGATTATGAAAAATTGGAAAAAGTTACTGTAAAATATGAAGATTTTATTTCTGCTTTAAAAGAAGTGCGACCATCTGCTTTAAGAGAAATATTTGTTGAAGTGCCAAACGTAAAATGGGAAGATATAGGAGGTCTTGAAGACGTCAAACAAAAATTAAAAGAAGTAGTTGAACTACAGTTTAAAAATAAAGATTTGTTAGAAGATATGGGATTACCTAAAATAAAAGGGGTTTTATTGTATGGTCCACCAGGTACTGGTAAAACGTTATTGGCAAAGGCTGTTGCTAATGAAAGTAATGCTAACTTCATCTCTATTAAAGGGCCTGAAATATTATCAAAATGGTTTGGTGAATCTGAACAGAGAATAAGAGAATTATTTAGAAAGGCATCTCAATATTCGCCATGTATTATTTTTATTGATGAAATTGATGCTATTGCTATGCGAAGAGGCAGAGATGAACATTTAGATAAAGTAGTCAACCAACTCTTAGTAGAATTGGATGGCGTATCTAACTTAGGAGATGTTATTGTTATAGGTGCTACGAATAGACCTGATATGATAGATCCTGCTTTGTTGCGACCTGGACGATTAGAAAGATTAATTTATGTACGTCCACCAGCAGAAAAAGAAAGATTAGAAATTTTAAAAGTCCACACTAAAAATGTTCCTCTCGACAATGATGTAGATTTAGAAAAACTAGCTAAAGAAACAGAAATGTATAGTGGAGCAGATTTGGAAGGTCTAGTTAAAGAAGCAATATATAATGCATTAAGAGAATCAAACTATAAGAAAACTAAAGTTAAAATGAAACATTTTGAAAAGGCATTAGAAATTGTTAAGCCATCTTTGACACATCAGTTATTATCAATATATGAAAGATTCGAAAAAAAGATATCTGCTAAGAGAGACGAACGAGATATGTATTACTATTAGCCCCGCCCGGATTCGAACCGGGACCGCGGGATCCAGAGTCCCGCGTGCTGCCAGTTACACCACGGGGCTATTTCTTTTGTTCTATTTAATATTTAAGTTATATTGATATATATCCATAAAAAGTATTTAATAGAGTTGTGTAAAAATTCTTAATCTAATACAAATCCATTAATCTCCAAATTTCTTTTAGTGTGTTAATGTCTATTTGGCCAGGAGCCGAACTTTTTCCTTTATATGAAGCAAAGGTTAATATTGAGCCAAAATAAGGTCCTAAAATTCTTGTTATTTTTCCTTTTTCTCCCATTCCGATGCCTATAACTTTTCCAGAGTATTTGTTAATCGTACTTAAAACATTGAGAATATCGCTTTTGCTGTTTATCATAGTTGCAAATTTTGCTATATCTCCAATGCTGAGAGATTTTTCAACAATACTTGATAATTCTTCTTTAGAAGGAGTTTTCTTAAAATTATGATATGAAATTATAATCTTAGTTTTTGAATCAATTTCATCTCTAAATTTAACTAATTCTTTATTTTTTTCTTCTCTTAATTCAATATCAACAAATTTTGCATTGCATTCAATAGCCTTTTTTATTAAGTCTATTCGTTTTTTATTGCTTCTTCTCCAATATCCTCCTTCCCATTTTGGTCTTATTGTTATTATACAAGGATATTCAGCAAATCTTTCAATATCTTTTGCATTTACTTTTTTAAGCATATCTATTCTAAATTCAACAATGTCTGCTATCTTTAAATATTCTTCAGCAAGAGTTATTGCTTTTTCTACACTACGCTCAATAATAGGTAAACATATCATATTATTTTTTAATTTTGTAAAAAATTAAATAAAATCAAATTAAATCATTTAAAAAATCATTAACTTCATTTAAACTTACTGTTTTCTGTTCAAACGTTTCCATGTCTTTTATTGTGATTGAATTAGATTCATATTCATTTTTACCTAATATAATGACATATTTATAATTTTTCTTGTCTGCATATGAAAGACCAGATTTTAATTTACATGAATACCAAATAAAACCTTGGTTTATGAAATTCCTTACTTTAATTGCGTAGTTCAAATATTCGCTTGAAACAGGAATTATTAATATGCCTTTTCTTTTGATTTTATAATCAGAAAGTATATCTATTAGTCTATCTATGCCAAATGCCATGCCTGTAGCAGGAGTCGGTTCTCCGCCAAATTTTTCGATTAGATTATCATATCGACCTCCACCACAGACAGATATTTCTACTGAATCTATCTTAGCATAAACTTCGAATATAGTGCCTGTATAATAATCTAAACCTCTAACTATATATGGATTAATCTCGTATTTTATATTAAATTCATCTAAATATTTAGTTATTTCTTTGATATACTTATAAGATTCAAAGTTTTCATAGCCAGATATTAATTTTTCAAATTTGTAAAAATCAACAAATTTTTCTATTTCTTTTATAAACTCCTCTTCTGATAGTTTGTATTTTTTATCCATTACTTTTAAAATTTCTTCAGACGTGTTCAATTTTTTAATTAGTTCAGTCAAAATTCTCCTATCATTAATCCATATTTTGCCATCTATATTTAGTTTCTTCAAACATTCATAAGATATACAAACTATTTCAGCATCTCCTAGTGGCGAATCCACGCCTATTAGTTCTATACCACCCTGCCAAAATTCTCTATATCTTCCTTTTTGAGGATTTTCATATCTCCATACTCTATCAATATAATACAATTTTATTGGTTTTTGGATTTGCTTATTATTTACAAGAAATCTTACGATGGGTGTAGTCATTTCGAATCTTAAACACAAATCTCGCCCTTTTTTATCTTTAAATCTATAAACATCTTTTATGTTTTCTTCTCCTATCGTGTATTTTCTGTTAAATAATTCTAAATATTCCATTGCTGGAGTTATTATTTTTTCATAGCCCCATGACTCAAAGACTTTTTTTAATACTGATTCAACGTATTCTTTTTTCTTTAAGAGATCGCCATAAAAATCTCTTGTCCCTTTAACGGTGAAGTAAATCAGCCACCGAAATCACCTCTCAAAGTATTATATTAAAAAATTGAAAATTTTAGTTTATATTAATTTTTAACATTAATACTTTTCTAACCATTCTTCAATATTATCTAAGTTTAATTTATATACATCTACTCCAAACGTTTCAAAAAAAGCATATGTTTCTAGTGGATTTTTTATTTCGTTTTCGTTTTTTGCCCCTGTAACAAATAAACAATTTGGTTTTTTCTTGTTTAGTATTTTAGACGCCATATATATGTAAACATGTTTGTTTTTTAACTCAGATAATGGAAATATTAATAGAATGTTATATTCTTTTATTTTTTTTATTAAAGAATAATCTACCAATGGTCCAGAAATATTTTTAAAATAAAACGCACAATTTTTTTTAATTTTTTTCTTACAATCTAAATAATTTGATACTATCTTTAAATTTTTTATTTGATTTAAAGTAAATACTTTATCCCAATATTCACAAAACAAAATTTTATTTGTTTCTCTTATGTCGATAGGTCTCATTAGATTTTATTATTAGAAATTTTATTTAATTAGCGCCCGGACCGGGATTTGAACCCGGGCTACGGGAGTGACAGTCCCGCGTGCTGGTCCTGGCTACACTATCCGGGCTTTTAACTTTTCCTTTGATAATTAATTATACCTATTGCAATATATATTAGTTATAAATAAAAAATGATTATACCATATCCATGGTAACAACATGTCTTTTCTCGTATTGTGACGTAGATCTGACAGTTGGTTCACCTTTCTTAGGTTTGAACATACCCATTAACCATAATGCGGCTAATAACCATACCAATGAATCATTTTTAATAAATGCTATATATATCATCAACGCAGCATATCCAAAAGCTAACCAAGTATTTCCAAATGTCATTCTCGCATAGTCAATTATCACTGGAACGAATAATAAAGTTAACAATAGTTTGATGTCTGCGATGTTTCCTAAAAAATTTCCAGCACTATCTGATAAAAATAATAATAACAATAATAACAATATCAAATTTCCACCTTCTAATCCTCTCATCATTAAACTATAACTTTGATTTCAATATATTAAACAAATTCCTAAACATATCTTTATTTTTGCTTAAAATATATGCTATTAAAAATCCAAATAATAAACCTGCGAAAACATCAAAGGGATAGTGTACGCCCAAATAAATTCTACTAAACCCAATAATAAATGGTAATATCAAGTATACATATCTTATTTTAGATTTTTCTTCTATAAAAAGATAGAAGAACGTAGACGACGAAATCAAAGTATGTCCACTTGGAAATGTAGACTCATTGTCGCAACTACTCAACAAATATACATCACTCAA
Organism: uncultured archaeon; assembly: GCA_964570545.1. Taxonomy (GTDB): domain Archaea; phylum Iainarchaeota; class Iainarchaeia; order JAADDC01; family CAZMYQ01; genus CAZMYQ01. Next base: position 5,113 of record CAZMYQ010000002.1, read on the forward strand.
ACTTTCGCAAGGCCTCGGAATATAAAATAGATGCTTAATAATATATGATACAACAGCACCAATAGTAAACGATACAAATGCCACTATGCCTACATCCTTATTTTTTTTATAGTTGTATATTATAGCTAAGATGCAAAAAACATACGTAAGCAGAGATATTAAATACATAATAAAATCTAATAACCAGATATGGTTGTGATTTATTAAATAAAATAGTGACAAATTAATGTCCATTATATTATTTTTCCACCTTTATTTTTAATTTTTCTTTTTAAACGCCTATCAAAAGTTAAAACATAATAATCTTTTGATAATTCTAATAAAACTTTATCTGCTCTTCCTGATGTTGGAACGATCTCACAATTATTTTTGATCCATTCTAAAGCAACATTACAAGCGATTCTTTCTTTGAGCGATCTCGTAGAAATTTTTTTCAATTCATCTATTACGGAAGAAGGCACATATAATTTATATTTTGTGCCTAACTTTCCAAGAACATATTTCTTTATATCAAATTTACTTGAACCAATATACATCAAAGCGTTAGTGTCTAAAAGAACTTTTTTAACATTCATTATCATTTAATAGTATAAAAAATATTATAGCGCCCCGGGGAGGACTCGAACCCCCGACCTCCCGGTTAACAGCCGGGCGCTCTACCAACTGAGCTACCGGGGCTTAATAATTAATTATATTCGTTATGATATATATTAGTTGAACTAGTTTTTAATTTTAGTGGTATCATATTTCTTATTTTTGTTGCTAAATTCTTTATATTTTAGTTTTATTTCATTTAAAATTTTTTCAACATCTTTCGTTAAATTAATAGAATCTACATTTAAATCAATATTTTTACTGTATCTTTTTATGTCAAATTCATTTTTCTTAAGCCAATAATTTATATGAACTATTTTATTTGTTTCGTCAACATTTACTAAAATTTCGATTTTGTCAGATTTAATTCTTAATAAATTACTTCTTTTTATTGTTTCTAAACGGCCATTATTATTTAATCTGTTTAATAATTCTAAAAGTTTTACTTTAAATATTTCTAAATAGCATTCTTTTAATGTATCAAACACTCCAAGTTTTTCATTACCAACGTACGCTTCATATTTTTTAACTTCATTTCTAAATCCAATCATGCTATCAAATTCTTTAATTTTTATCTCTCTAATGTATATCATGAAATTCATAATACGTTTAATAAATATATATGTCTTTTCCAAAATTAGTTTATGAATTTAAATATTTTTCCATTGTTATTTGGATCTTTTATTTGTGCTATACAAGATGCTAAGACTGGATGGGTTGAAGATTATATTTTATATAGTGTTCTTGCAGGAGGGGTTTTAAATTTATTATTTTATTATTTATCTACTGGAGATTTGCTTTTTGTTTCTTTATCTTTATGTATGTTTATCTTTTTGTTTACCTTGCTTTATTTATTATCTTCAGTTGGTAGTTTAGGACTTGGAGACACATTTCTAATATCTTCTATAGCTCTGTATATACCAATAATAAACATAGAGATACCAATCTCTAGTACGATATCTATTCCTGTTGGTTTTCCATTTCCAATTTTGATTCTTGTAATTGCTAATTTTTTAAATTTAGTATTCTATAATGTTTACTATATGAAATTATTAAATAAAAAGTTCCTATTGTTGTTTTTGATAGTTCCTGTAATAAATATATTAGTTTATCTTTATTTTGGGAATATAATTTACGCTTTTCTTTCAGATTTTTTAGCAGTTTTAACAATTTGCAGTATATTTTCAATAATTTACTCGAATAAAATTACAGAATTAGGAATAATGCTAAAATCAAAGAATGAATTAAGAGTTGAAGATTATATAGTAGAAAATATAAATGGAAAATGGGAAATTAAAAAAGTGATAAAATCAAAAGATGATATACAATATTTGCCTGAGAAAGTTTATGTTTTAGAGGTAGCACCTCGTTATTTGCCTTTTGTTTTTATTGCGCTTTTAATATTTTTGCCACTAATATTATAATAATGTATTAAGATAATGGAAAAGGATTCGTTAAATATGACGCTTAATGAATTCATTTTAGAATATCCATGGGCAAAATCCTTATTAAAATCTCACATATGTTTAAAAATCTTGTTCCAATTATATATGAGACCAAGTTCTTTAGAAGATATAATAAAGCACGTTAATATAGAGTATGATGACGCTAAAAATTTAATAGAAGCGTTTAAAAAATTAAAGATAGTAGAAGTAATTCATGTCAAAGGCAAAGAAGTATATATTTTATCTGAAAGTGGAAAATTGTTTGTTGAAATTTTAAAAAAAGAAGCAAGTAATTATTTGTTATGAATTTTTTCTAAAATTTCTTTTGCTTCTTCTTCTGTCAATTTGTTGCAATTCCAGTTAAATATATTTTCATTGCCATAGCGAGGAATAATATGAACGTGTAAGTGAAAGATTTCTTGTCCTGCCATTTTTCCTTGGTTGACAATTATATTAAAATCTGATGATATGTTTTCTTTTATTAAATCGATTACTTTTTTTAATCCCTTGCAAAAGTTCAAGAAGTCTTCTTCAGGCATTTCATCAATTCGTGCATAGTGTTTTTTAGGAATTACCAAAGTATGTCCTTTTGTTAAAGGATTTATATCTAAAAATGCCAAGCAATATTCATCTTCATATATCTTATAACAAGGTATTTCGCCTTTTACAATTTTACAAAATATGCAGTCCATTATATTATAATAATGTTATAAATACATTTAATTATACATAATTGTTACGTTGTGGTGCATCAATTACATTTTAATCATTTTCAAGATATTATTTGACAAATTATGTTTTTCGAATTCATTTCGAGCCATAAAAGTGAGACAAAATATATTAGTAATATAAAGTTAGAGATAAAATATTTTTCTTAACTGAATACTTCTGTAATTTTTGGTTGTATTTGTTTCTTTCTAGACATAACACCTGGTAAAAATATTTCATTATTTTCTATCTTGCCCAAAGCCTTTTCTATCAATTCTTTTACGTCGTCATCACAAACTACTAATAACTTTGTGTCTCCATCCAATACATTCGTAACCATCAATAAGAACGCTTTACATCCGTTTTCATTTTTTAAAGATTCCATTTCTTTCAAATATTCTTCTTTTTTGCTTAATACGTCTTCATAATCGAAAATTTCTAATTGAGCACACATAACTTTTCCTCTTGGCAAATCCCACGTCTTACAATCTCTTAACAAGTTTTCTCTAATGTTATCTGATAATTTAGATCCTGCCTTCTTTAATTTTATTCCAAATTCTTCAATATTTTCAATGCCACAAATTTTTGCTAGTTTTTTAGCAATTTGAATATCTAAATCTGTTGTTGTGGGTGATTTAAATACTACGGTATCTGAAAGTATTGCTCCTAAAAGTAATAGAGCATCTTTTTCATCTAACTTTTCAAAATATCTTTCAGCAATAATTGTTGCTGTACTTCCAACAGGTTTTATTATAACTTCAATTGGGTTAGATGATGACAAGTTTCCAAATAATCTGTGGTGATCAACAATTCCTATTAATGTAAACTCGCCTTCTGGAAGTTCTTCTTTGTTGTTTGTATCTACCAAATATACTTCTTCGCCATTGAATTTTTCTATAACTTGAGGAGGTTTAATATTTGCTAAATCTAACAAATATTTTGTTTCTTCATTAGGTTCACCAGATGCACAGGCTTTATATCCTAAAATTTTTGCCAATACAAGTGCAGAAACTATTGAGTCAGTATCAGGGTTTTTATGACCAATTACGATCTTCATTAAGAATATATAGTATTCATGAGATTATATATGTTTCAACCCACATATTTTAATATTTCTTCATATGCTCTTTCTTTTAGTTCCAATTGTTTTTTTCTATTTTCAAGATTATTTATTAAATACGATTTTAACTTTTCCATGTACTGAATAGTGTTTTTTATTGTATTTCCTACAAGTATGCCATTATTTTTAGCCAATTTAATATATTCTCTAAACTCCTTATCTTCTCTTAATCTTAAAAGAAATTCCCTTCCTTTTTTTGATTTTTTCAATATGTCTCCACCTAAAGCAAAATACAAGTCTCTATATTCAGAATCTACAATTAATTTAAACTTATCTACCAACTCATCAAAAAATGATTGTTCATATTTATTAAATTCATATATAGATTTTATTCTTTTTTCTATATCATAAAGTTCCTTTCTTATCTTAGATAATTCTTTCACCAAATCTTCTCGTGTTGGATATACTACTTTTCCATTTTCTATTATTACATTATGTTTTAAAATGTCAAAATAGATTTTTATTAATTTCTCATCTGCATCGGGAAATATTTGCTTAAATAGTTTCCACGAGGCTATTGTTTTTTTCATTTAACTCACCTTAAAAATATATTTATTAATCCGTATGTCAAAGAAATTAAAAAGTCAAATATATGGTAACCAACATAATGGTTTAAATATAGTTCTCTAAAGTGACTTGATGTTTTCTTTTTAATCCAATTGATTCTTACTTCTTTGCAGAAAAATCCTTTTTCATCGCAGACTAGGAATTTATTTATTGTGGGACTTACTTGTATATCAATGTTTTTAACTTCTTTTGGGTTTAGAATGTAATTTTTAATGATATTTTTAATTTTTATTTTTATTGGAATTGGCACGTCAAAATTATTTTTAATGCTAAGATTAATAGAATATTTTTCATTGTAATCATAACTCATATTAAATAGTTCCTGTAGCAACCCAAAATAATTTTTTGAAGTTTTTATATGTATATTTATTGAATTTGGATATATATTTCCATCAGAGTTGCTCAAAGTTATTTTTATTAAATCGTTGTTTGTGTCTGAAATGTGTATTAAATATAGTGTTCCTTTATCTTCTATCTTGTATTTACAATATTTACAGTTTACTGAAATTCTATCATAATCATATTCGTAAGTTGTATCTTTGCTTACTTTTAGAGTGTAATTGTAATAATGCGGAATCGTTAAAAATACGTTTTCGTCACATTTGTAATAAGTAACTTCGTTATTATCTGGATATGTAATTATAATTGGAGAACATGCCAGAGCAAGGGGAATTATCAGAATAGTAAAGACGGATAAAATTCTTTTCATTATTTATTAATCTTTGTTAAATATTAAATAGTAACTGCAAAAAATATTATAGTTTATTTAAAAGTAATTATTGGTTCTTGTGATGCGTATTTTCCAATCTAAAACTTTCACGCATCATTAAAATTATTATCTCAAAAAAAATATATTATTTTATAATCATATTCCAAAAACCAATATATAACACAACAACTTTAATATATTAACAGGCCGCCGTAGCTCAGTCGGTAGAGCGCCAGACTCATAATCTGGAGGTCCCGGGTTCGAGTCCCGGCGGCGGCACTTTCATGATGACCCCACGCAGGCCTGAGATATGATGACGATTGTGAGTGCTGAATTCTTAAATCATTATTTAAAATCTTTGAAATAATTTTCATATATTTTTCTTAATTCTTTGTTTGTAATTTTATTACACAAAGTTTTTCTAACATCATTATACAAATGTTTACAAATCTTAATTTCATTTTCATCTTCACAATATTTTAATGCTTTTTTATAAGTATCATATAATTCCCTTAAAAAACCTACTATTATATGTTCATTATGGCGCTCATTTAAATATTTTACAGCCCTATTTAATATTGATGTTGGAGCCTTGTATATATAATAGTACTTCCATCTCTTTTTTGGCAACGAATCGCCTAACTTTTCTAATAAAATTTTTCGTATAGCCTCAGATATTGTTATATTTCTTTTATTGGCATAATTTTCTAATTTTTCGTATAAATCTTCTGATATTCTAATAGAAATTTTTTTAACATTTTTCATAAAAAATTATAAAAAATAAGATTAAAATATATCGTCTACTATTTTTTTCTTGAATCTTTTAGGCCTAGTTATGTCATGTTTTATTTTTAAATATATTGACTTTAATTTTTCCAAGAAATATTTATACTCTGGATTGTCCTTTACATAAAAGACAGTTCTATCCGTTTTTAAATCCCAATCTTCTATAACTTCAATTTCAAATCTCGGTATTCTTGTATGCTTATATTTTCCTTCTATTAGATATTTTGATCCAATTTTTTTAACTTTTATAAATCCATTTTCAGATCCAATTCCTTTTGCATACAATATAGAAGCCAGCCAATTAGGTGCTGGTTCAAATCTTTCAATTTCTTCAGTCATATTTTGTTGTGCATGTTTTACGACTTCCATAATTAATCACCTGTTTAATTATTATAAACTAATTGTTTAACTTATATATATTAGTTATGCTTTTCTTTATCTTTTATACAATAAGTAGTACGATAGATTTCTTTTTTTTCTTTGTTTTGTCCCCAAAGAGAATAACTTTCTTTGATTATGTATTTGTTTCTTTTCTTTAATTCTCTAATTATCTTATTTGCTATTTTTTTTGATCCCAAATAAATATCAATTCCTTCTTTTCTTAAATCTAGTTTTGTTATAAAGCAACGAGGCTCATTATTATGTTTTTCAACATATTCTGCAATGAAATTACACAAATCTTCAAAATCATTTGATCTTATTTGGATTATTGCTTCGTAATAATTAGAACTTTGCCTCATACAATCAGGGCAAACAACATATTTTATATGTGCAGAATCTTTAAATTTTTTTCCTTCAAATTCAAATTCAAAAAGTATATAATAATTATCTTTGAACTCCAAATTTTTAACATTCTTGATTTTTTCCTTATATAATTGTTTTAATGCATCTTCGATGGATATCTTTTTAAAAACGCCTTTGTGTTTTATTTTTCCACATCTTTTACATATTTCAAGTCCGTCAGATTTTTTATGAATCTTAATCTCTTGACAATCTTCACATACTCCATTTATTAATTTGTCAGTCCATTTGCCACATTTAGGACATCTAACTTTCATTAATAATTATTTCTAAAATAGTGTTAAATTTATACCAAATGAAATTAACAAAACATATAAAAAAATTCCTGGAATACCACCAATGAGTGCAAATATAAAAAATAACACTGGGTCTTTAATAGGAATTATATTAAAGTAATATATTATTGCTCCAGCCAACAACCCAAATATGGAATTTATTAAAATTTTTAATAATAAATTCTTCACAAAGTTTATCAAGTATATTGTTAAAATAATTAAGATAAAAATAATTAAAATTCCTGCTAAAACAGCCAAAATTTCCATAATTATTATTTAGAAAGATAAGTTATAAGAACACAATTCTTAATTAAAAAATATAGTTATGTATTTTTTTAATGAAAAAGAAAAACTTCAAGAAAAGAGTATTAAAAATCATAGATAAATGCGACATTATTTTAGAGGTGGTTGATGCAAGGTTTCCAGATTTAACTAGAAACAAAACATTAGAGAAAATAATTAAATCCAAAGGAAAAGATTTATTAATTGTTATAAACAAATGTGATATTTTAAATAAAGATCAACTTGAAAAGTGGAAAAAAGAATTTGAAAAAGAGTATCCTTGCGTATATATTTCTGCAAAAAAGAGATTAGGAACAAAAATTTTGAGAGCAAAGTTAAGAGAGATGGCTAGAAAATATAATAAAGATAAAGTAATTGTTGGCGTAATTGGATTTCCAAATGTTGGAAAATCCTCAATAATAAATATTTTAAAGGGTAGAAAAGTGTGTCCAGTTTCTGCTATTGCTGGATACACAAAAGGAGAGCAATTAGTTAAAATTTCTAATAAGTTATATCTTTATGATTCTCCAGGAATATATCTTGAAAAAATTCCAGATGAAATACTATATATTGTAGGCGCAAAAAATCCTGAGCATGCACCCGATATAGAATATTTAGCAACAAAAATTTTAGAATATATGCGTGATAATTTTTATGATATATTTGATAAATATTTTAATTCTATAGACTTAGAATTTATAGCGCGAAAATATAATTTTTATATGTCAGGTGGACGTCCAGACACTAAAAGAGCAGCACAATTTGTTTTAAAGAAATGGATAAACTGGGATTTCAAATGATTACAAACTTTTATTTTAAAACAAACTAAACTAATATATATTACACTAGTTTATATTATTTAATCAAAGGGCCCGTGGCGCAGTGGTAGCGCGCCCGCCTTGCAAGCGGGAGGTCGGGGGTTCGAATCCCCCCGGGTCCATATATTATATAACAAATAATTAATTTTCTAATGGAAGGCAAACAAATTTTTGGTCTTGTAGTTTATTCAGTTTTATTAATTTCGTTATTTTTATTCTCTTTTGCCATTAATTCAGAAATTTCTTCTAATAATGGAATACTTTTCTTAAATATAGAACATATAGGGTATTTATTTATTGGTTTATCATTTATTTTATCCACAATTATATTTTTGCCTCAAATGTTTATTGAAGACAAAACGTGTAGGATGATTTCGATGGCAATAAATGTAATATATATAATAGTTTCCTTAATTTTTGGAAATTATACTGCATTTTTACTAACATTACCAATAATGATAACTATGTATTTGCCACCATTTGAAATTGATATCAAAAATTATATATTGTCCAATATGTTTAAATTTGCCTCATCATTTACATTTCTTTTAACTATTGGATTAACAATTTCATTATATTTCTTTCTGATTTCAGGAGGAGGTTTTGAAAAACGATTTATAAATGCATTTGATAAATATTGGGATGATTTGGTTGATTCACTTATAGATACTACTTTTCAAAATATGGCTGAAATAAACGTTCAAAATTCTAAACAATTAAAAGAACAATTAGAGACAATTGTAAAACAGAAGATTGCTAATATGTCTGATAATGAAATAGATGCTATTTTATCATCTTCGATTGAAAATTATAATAGTTATCCTGAAGAATATAAGCAAAACATAAGAGAAACATACAAAAGATTAATGCTTAGCGTAGTAGATAACATCGTAAATTCTATGGATGTAGATACACAAATTGATACAAATATGATTAAAAGTATGCTTAAATCATATAAGAAACCAATTATGGAAAAATTAAAATTAGAAAATTTATTTAAATATTTACATGAAACTCAAAAGTCAAATACTTTATCAAAATCTTTAGCAGATGTAATATTATTTTTATTTAAATACGGCGACATTGTAGTAGCATTTACTATTGCTTCAATCTATTCAGTATTGTTTTCATTCATTTACTTAATGTTTGTATTTTATAGAATAATTTTGGCATACATAATAAAAAATTTCATCATAAAATAAACTTTTATGGAAGACGCAATACTATTTTTGATATTTCTTATATTATTTGTGTTGTCTTACTATCTTTGCTCAAAAGATTATTTAAAAATAAATTCTTATGAATTAAACACAGTAGAAGTTGGTCGTTTAGTAAAATTTTGTGGACATATAGTTACTATCAAAGATTATAATACAGTTTGCTATATAAAACTTAAAGATCAATATGGATATATTTCAGCAGTAGATTTTTATAACTGTCCAAAAGATAAAGAATTTATTTGTATTATTGGTAGAAAATCAATTTATAGGGGAAGATCCCAAATTTCAATAATAAGATACGCAGGCCATTGAGATCCGTATCTAGCTTGAAATACGTGGTTTGCGTTCGGAGCTCGTGTCTTGCCAACGTTGATTTATCGGTGCTACCGTTGCTCCCAATTCGGGCCTGGCGGGGTTCACACCGATAAACCAACTTGGCAAGGGAGCCCCACATCCTTAACCACGTATTTCATGGGCTAGATACGGACCCCTCTGGCCTGCTCGGGCCCCGAGTAAGCAATCTCGGTTACAGGGGGCTGCTACTCCCCCGGCCCGTTAAAACTAAGCCGCCGGCGGGATTCGAACCCGCGACCTCTGCCTTACCAGGGCAGCGCTCTACCGACTGAGCTACGGCGGCCTGTTAATATATTAAAGTTGTTGTGTTA
>CAZMYQ010000003.1:0-7154 GCA_964570545.1 uncultured archaeon
ATTTTGTTTCTCTCATTTTCTTTAGTGTAATATTTTTAGGAAATTGTATTATATATTTATTTTTGTTTATTTCGATTTTTGCTCTGATTTTTTCTAGTCCTTTCTTTATCTTTGAATATATTTCGTTAGCATCTAAATCATACTCTTTAATTATATCTTCCTTTAATTCTAATACATATTGTTTATTTTCAAAATCTTCATCATAATTAACCACTGATGATAAGCGCAATTCAACAATAGATTTGGCTAACTTATCAATATCTTTAATATATTCTTCTTTAACATGAATTTCCATATAAGGTGTGGCAATTTTCTTACGTGCATCAATAATTTCAAGTAATCTATCCTTACCAGACTCAATAGAGAATTCTAGCGCACCAACCATGTGGAAAACTCTAAGAGTTTTTTGAGTTAAAGGTTCAGTAAATGAGTGCGCTGATCTTACACCAATAGGAGTATATGGTTCAACATAAAAATATTTGTAGATTTCATCCTTGGAAAGTTCTTTTTTTCTTGGCATTTATGTCACCTCGTCTTTTCAACCAATTCTTTCATTTTTTCTATATCTTTTTTACCTTCAGGTAGTTTCATAGGATCTAAACCATCACCACCAAATAGATATTGAACAATTTTTCCTGAAGTTGTTTCTCTAACAGTATAATCATTTTCAACAACCAAATCATATAAAGCATATATAGATCTACGCTCTGCATAACCAGTTTCTGCAGTAGTTAAACCTTTGTTGATTTCTGAAGTTCTACTTGGCATAGCCATGAAGAAAAATTCTAACATATCAAGACCTTCTGAATAACATCTTTTAATAAAACCTTTTGCCAAAAGAGATATATCGCCAGGTTTATAATGAGATATAACTCTTGACTCAGTTATAATTCCATATCCTCTAGATGGCCTCTTCTCCCAAACATATGCTTGTCCATATATTAAAGACATCATACGGTAATTCATAACGTTACCTCTAGCACCAGAGAATATATATTCGAGCATGGAAGGTATATCTTTTTCTAAAGACATATATTCTTCAGATAATTCTCTTATCCATTTACTTTCTAGTTCTTTTACACTAGATTCAATAGTTCTTTGAATATACGTTTCTAAAGATTCTTCTAGTGATTTTCCTGGCAATGCTTGTAATTGTTTTTTCTTATATTTATCTATCCATTCATCAACTTTTTTGGATAGTTCTTTAACAAATTTTTCTCTTTCTTTTATCCATTTTTCACTAATTAGTATGTCATGGAAACTTGCAGACATACCTCTAAACGATATATATAAGTTTGCTATTAGAGTCATTTTGTTTATAAAGTCAGCACACTTTTCTGGGCCACATAATCTATAAATCGCATCAATTAAAGGACCTCCTTCTACCGTAGCCTTATCAAGGACTCCACAAATAATTTTACCTTTTTCTATCTTTAAATAAGCATCATATGGACATTTTTCTTTTTTACATTTACCATCACACAATCCAATTGAAACTAAGTTTTTACATAATCTTGTTTTTGTTTCTAATGTAATTTCTTCAGGAATTAAGTGTGAAACTAGTTCTTTTCCAGATATTTCAGATTTATCAATATTTACAACTATACCACATTGATACAATAAATATTCCGCTAATTTTTTAGGAATCTTAGTAGTTTTCTTAGTTAATAAGAACATACCAGATACTGTATCTTCAATACCTCCCATCCAAGGTTGGCCGTGCTTTGCAATTATAATATTTCTTGGGACATTCATTAATTCTGTGACTTCAACTCTTGCTTCATATGTTTGTGGTATATGGATGTTCATTTCATCTCCATCAAAGTCTGCATTATATGGGGTAGTTGCAGAAGGATTAATTCTTATACTTTTACCATCCATCAATCTAATTTTATGGCCCATCATTGAAACTGCATGGAGAGATGGTTGACGGTTGAATAAACAAATATCTCCATCTTCTAGTAATCTATCATATTCCCAACCTGGTTCAATTGCTTCCAAAATAAATTCTTTTGACGTTTCATTAACAACTCTTCTTTTGCCTTTTAAATCATAAACATTAACGATTTTGTCTTCTTTTATCAATTTTTTCACATATTCTAAGTTTTTCTCAAAAACCTTTTCTCTAACTGTTAAAATTTTTTCTTTAATTGTATTTGGAGTTGAACATAAACGAGGTACTCCTACTTCTTCAATACCTATAAAAATATCTGGAGTTACAGTACTTCTTAAGGTATAGTTTGCTCTCTTTCCAAGCAAGTTTTGTCTAAATCTACCTTCTTTACCTTTTAATCTTTGGACAATTCCTTTCAAAGGTCTATTTGCCCTATGCATAGCAGTTGGAATATTTGCCAGATTATTATCAAAATATGTTGCAACGTGATATTGTAATAACATCCATGCATCTTCAATAAATGTTTGAGGACATCCAGTAATTATATTTTCTTTTAATTTATTGTTGGCTCTAATTATATCGGCTAACTTGTGTGTTAAATCATCTTCTGCTTTTAGACCAGATTCTAAAATTATTGTTGACCTACAACTAACAGGAGGTACTAGAATAACAGATAACACAGCCCATTCTGGTCTAAACACTTCAGGATCAAAACCGATTTTTTCTAGAGTTTCATTTTTGATAACTCTTACCATTTCTCTAACTTGAATTGGATTCATCAAAATTTTTTCTTTTTTCTTGCCTTTTTCAATAATTCTATAGAAGAAATATGGCTTTTCAAAAGTGACTTTAATTAGTTCTTTTCCACAATGAGGACATTCCTTCAATTCTTTTTGGAGTTTTACTAAAGAGTGTAATCTATTTAAGACTTCAATAGGATTTTCATATTTTTCTTTCAATTTTTTAACTGTTTTATCATCTATCAACAATTCACCACATTCTGAACAAGTAACATTTATAAGTTTAAATAATACGTCAGCATATAGAGGATGAATACATGGTCTAACCAACTCAATTTTACCAAAGTGTCCTGGACATTCTTTAACAGTTTTATTACATGTTAAACATTTTGATCCAGGCTCAATAACTCCCATTCTTCTATCCATCAACCCGCCATCAACAGGATAGCCATATTGATCATAAGTTTCAGGTTTAACTACTTCAACTACGGCAATTTTTCTAATAATTTCGGGCGGTAGCAATTGATATTTCATTTCTTTTAAGTAATTTATCATTTGATCACCTCAGAATTTCTTTGATGTTTTAAACTTGACATAGATTCCTAAAGACATCATTTCTTCAATCAATAGTTTCATAGCATATGGAATTTCAACTTCAACTAATTCTGTATTGTTACATACAGCACAATATGGCTTCCCTGCTCTATATGTGTTAACATATGTCCCACATTTTGGACAGATTAAAATCTTATATTTATCTGAAGATTCTACTAAACGTTCATATACAGTCATAGATGCTCCATGCGCAACAAATGTATCCTTTTCCATCTCTCCAACTCTCAAACCTCCTCCTCTTGCTTTACCTTCAACTGGTTGCCTTGTAAGTAAAGTAACTTTACCCCTTCCTCTAAATTGGAGAGATTCTGAAACTACTTTGTAGTTTCTGTAATAATAGTTTGGTCCAATAAATATTGAGGCTTTTAGTGGTTCTCCTGTCCAAGGATGATATAATACTTCTTTTCCGTCTTTTCTATATCCATTCTTTAATAAAACTTCTTCAACTTCTTTTATATCTACTTTACCAAATGGAGAAACATCTGTATATTTCCCAGCAAGAGTTGAATATTTTGTACATAATAATTCGAACAATGTGTTAGCAGTCATTCTTGAAGGAATAGCATGAACATTCAAAATTATATCTGGTACGATTCCATCTTCTGTATATGGCATTTCTTCAGGAGGCAAAATTAATCCAATAACTCCCTTTTGTGCGTTTCTTGTTGTCATTTTATCTCCAAGTTCTCCTTTTCTAACTAATCTTAATTTAACTCTAACTAATTTATTACCTGATTCATCATTCGTTATTAAAACACGATCAACATATGCCGGATCGTATATGTCATGTCTTACTCGTATAGAAGAATCTTCATATTGTTCTGCACCAGTCGAATAACCTTCTGCAAACCTTGGAGGTGAAATACTTCCAATAATTACATCATTTGGTTCTACTTCCGTACCTGGAATTGGAAGTCCGTCTTCTTCAATTTTAGAATATGCCTCTTCATCAACAATCATATCTTCAGGAGGTTTTTGGATTTTTGATTTTAATCCACCAGGATATACTTTTTCGCTTTCTTCATAAATTTTAAACCAAAACATTCTTAACGCTCCACGTTCAAGAGACGCTTTGTTAACAATTAAAGCATCTGCTATGTTGTACCCCATCCAACTCATCACGGCAACTATTAAATTAGTTCCGTTTGGAAGTTCATTCATTCCTACTAAATCAAAAGTTTTTGTACTAACTATTGGTCTTTGAGGATACCAAAGAAATGCATTATATTCTGAAATGTAATTGTAATGGACATTTCTTCCAGGCCATCCAATTGCTTGAGCCACATGCTTTGCAGCATAAATACATCTTGCACCAGCCATCTTTTCAATTGCAGGTACTGCAGAGTTGTTTAATGAAATCATAAGCATAGGGTGAATTTCTAAATGTGTATGTTCTTTTGTCAAACTTTCAACATTTGGTGCTACATATGCAGTTTCTTCTTCATAAGCATCTATAAATTCTATAATTCCTTCTTTCACTAAGTCCCAAAATGTAATTTTCTTTTCTTCTAAAAGTTTTATATGCTTTTCTGTTAAAAGAGGTTTTCCATCTTTAACTACGATTAATGGTCTTAATAGTCTACCTCTATCTGTGAAAATATGAACTTCGTTTGTTTGTGGGTTATACACTATACTCGAATCGAAAGGTAATTCCCCCTTCCGCTTTGCTTCTTTTAATTTAGATTCTAATTCTTTTCCATTTTCACAATATCCAACAATTCTTGAGTTAATATATACTTTACACAAATTTGAATGAGATTTTTTCAAAGGAAATCACCTCATTTATAATTTTTTAACACCATATTTTCTTAAAACTTTTTCAACTTTCTTTGAATCAGATTCTGATGATATATATGCACCTAATGCTAAGTATTTTATTAAACCACATTTTTTCTGTTCAGGAGTTTGCATTGGACATATTCTTCCAAGTTGAGTACCATGTACTTCTCTAGCTTCAATATTTGCTCTTTCAGGTTTTAATCCAAGCGAAACTTTATTTAAATCATTTCTAACATCAAATAAGTTTCTAACGTGTACCAGTTGAGATACTCCAGTTTTTCCACTACTCCACATACCTAAAGCCATAGCTATTCTAACAGTATCATAAAATCTTGAAACATCAAAAATTGTTTTTAACTTTATCATCTTTCTTCTGCTCATAGATTTAATTGCTTGGTGTTTTACATCATTTAATAAGTTCTTAAATGCTGTTCTAATTAAGTGGTCTAACAATTCTCCAGCCATTTCAATTCTCTTGTTTGCTATATGATCCTTATCAACAAAAGGTCTTAATCCGTGTGCTGCTTCAGTAGTCATTTCAGCCATCATAAGTAGAAATTCTGCTTTTGCACGTCTATCTTCTTTGCTATTTCCAATATGAGGTAAAATATGACCATCAATAATTTGTTCTGCTCTTGCAAGTTTAATATCTTCTGCTGCACCCATCAACCCATAACCACCTATTGCTAATAATGCTTCTTTCTTTGTTTTATAAGGACATTGTTCTATGTTCAATAATGCGTCATTTTTAGCATATTTGTTTGATAAACCATTTAAAATATCTTCATTAGTCATACCATATGCATAAAGTAATGCTACTAATGGGAAGTTTGGTGGTAAAAGAGGTACCATCACACCCCATAATCCTAAGTTGTTTCTAACTATTCTTAATTTAACAATTAAATGGCGTCCTTTTGATGGAATGTGTGCTATCGCTGATTCCGTAGGTTTTTCTCCTTTTAATATAGAAATTTGATTGTATGCAGTTTCATCTTGAGCAACCAAAACTCTCTTATGTCCATTAACTATGAAATACCCACCAGGATCTAATGGTTCTGAACCTGCTTGCAAAATCTCATCTTTTGACATACCATAAAGCCAACATTTTACAGATTTTACCATCACAGGGATACTGTTAATTGATATTTCTTGCTCATCTTCTCTTTTTCCATTTCTATACATTTTAAATCTCAACTTCAAAGAACCATAATAGTTTCTTTTCTTTAATACTGCCTCTACAGGTAGCAAAGGTTTGGGAGCACCATCTATATCATAGAATATAGGTTTTATAAAGTTTTCATCTGGATCATATTCATCAACAACTATTTCTATTTTTTCACCACCCACTTCAATTTCAGTAACTGAAATTTCATCGATTATATTTGGTAAGTATTCATATACAAATCTTTCATAGGATTTTAATTGGCGTTCATATTTTAAAGTTTCTGAAATGTAAGATTCTGCAACTGGCCAAAAGTCCATAATTATCACCTATTTCTTTGATACTACCCTCCAGTAATAATATTCTTCGTCAATAAATTGATCATACCTTTTGAAAACGATTATATCTCCTGGTTTAACACTAATCTTTTTTTCTTTTAAGAATCTGATGATTGGATCATTTAGCCTTACAACTGGTAATTTATCAAATATTTCATCTTCTTTTATTCCATATTTTTTTAAGAATTCTTTTTTTTCTTTTTCAGTCAACACACGCATGGGCGGAGTCAATTCATGATTTTGTACCCAATCCATTTAAATCCCTCAGAACGATCATAAATTATCTTAACATTATAATATTACATTATGTTATATATTGGTTTAATTACGTTGTGCACCAATATACCTATAATAATAAATCCTCAAAAAGGAAGAAAGTAAAGGGAGTGATACTAAAGAGTTTTTGAGATTTATTAAAAAATAACTTTAAATAATTGTATGTTGATGATTGAAATAGTCAAGTGTTATAATAATTTCGTAATTTATGATGAAACATCTGTGAAAAATACGAGTTATGCAATATATTGGATAAAGTAATATTTGAAGATGCGAGAAAAGTATTGAAAAAATACCAAATGAGAGCGTAGACATGATGTTTATTGTTAATATAAATCTTTAATGTTCTA
>CAZMYQ010000003.1:7254-14689 GCA_964570545.1 uncultured archaeon
ATCATCTTCTTCCCATTCATCCCATCCTTTCCCAGATAAAATTTCAACAGCCCATACAACATCTTCGCGATCTTCAAGTATTTTTTTAGCAAGTTCGATTCTAAGTTCTTTTTCTGTCTTTCCTTCATATGGAACATTTAAATCTTTAGCTAATCTCTTTAAACTATTAAGATCAGGGTAATCCATTGGCATAACACCGCCTCCTATATTACTAATATCATAATTATAAAGTTATTTATTATCTGTTCCCATTTTATGGAAACTACTTAGATTTGAATAATTTTAAACTAGATCTTACGACACGAATAGATACTAATATTCTCTCCAATACCATTTCTCAGAGACCGTTTCGAGTCTTAATTCGCTCTCTAAAATAATGTTTAATTAGATAACGCTATCTATTCTTTTTAATTAGTATACAAAGATATAAATATATAATGATACTTAAAATTGTTAAGTTTTTATTTAATCTAATTTCTAAAATAGCAAGATTTGTAATCGACATTGTCTTAAGAATTATCAAATTATTCTTAAAATTAACTGTTGGAAATGTGCTATTTTTAGCATTGGTTATATTTACCTTATTTATTATTTTAGTATCAATCATATTATTTTTCTTGTTAAATATGAACACGTTAGTTTTAATTTGTGGTGTTATGTTTGCTTTACTAATATTTATAATTGGAAAATTTATTTTAAATAAAATTTTTGGATAAGTTATCTAGCGCCTGCGCCTCCACCACCAAAACCGCTTCCTACGCTGAATCCTCCAATGTCGAATCCACCAAAGGAAGAACTGCTACTATCTGCCGATAACGCTACATTTCGCGCATAATAATAAGTATCAGAAAATGCATTGGTTAAATCCAAATATGCATCCAATTCATCAAACTCAATTACTCCCAAATTTTTAAGATATTCAACAACTTTATCTCCGACTCCTAATGCAACGCCATAAATTAACCAATCCTTCCATTTGCTTAAATCTACAAATTCTTCTTTATGAATTTTTGCTAAATCTCTTAAAAAGTTCTTAAATGCGTTCCATTGAAGATATTCTTTGTAGTAATCTTTTTTCCAATGTCCAAAAACACGAGAAGGTAAAAGTAAATAAAGTAAAGTAATCGTCCCGCATATAAATAGAAGTATATTATTTACATTTGAAGATACTACCCAAAGAGAAAATAAGTAAAGAACAATATATGTTATTTTAGATATTGCTTTCACTATACGATCATTCTTTAATATTCTAGATAAGCCTTGCTCAACGTAGAAACATATAGTATGTGTAAAAATCCATGCCAAAATAAACCATGCAAAGACATTGCTTATAAAGGTATTAAAATCCACATATCCAAACAACCATAAGATAACAATACATACAGGAACAAAGAACAAACATAAGATATATTTAATTGTGTCTCCAGTAAAGTCTAAAAAGCTCTTTCTTGAACTATATCCATAAGTTAAATCTTCTAATTTATAATATACAGATTTCGCTAAATCTTTTTCTGCATGTATCTTAGATTTTAACTTATCAATGTCAAAAACGTTGTTGTCTGAATATCTTTTTAGGAAATGAATAACTTTTAATTCATATGAATCTAAATGTTTATTATGTTTACCAACAATTTCAATCTTTCTCCCATCTTTAATTCTTATTATTCCTTTATTATGCAAGTTTAATAAAGTAGCATAAAATCCATTTAAATCTATAAATTTCTCTTCATTGACAAAAAAATAGTTTACTTCCCATGGTTTTCTATTTTCGTTAGGGACAAAATGTAAATATTTCGGCACGACGGCAAATTTTTCTGCACCGAATTTGTTATATACAATGTACATCGAAATTGAAAACAATATACAAAGTATTGGCAATAAAAATATTCCGAGTTTTTTTAAGAAATATTGCCAAAGATTCTTATTATGTTCATCAAAAATGCTATTAATTTTTGTAGTATTTAAAAAGTTTAATTTTGATTTATCAAGAATTATATGAATTTCAATTAAGCCATTAGTTGGAGAAACTCCCGTAATTAAGTAATAACCATCTTTTTTCACAACATTTAATCCTTCAAAAACTTGCAAATCTACAATAGCATTTTTTGGATCATACACTTTTATGTTTACATTAGTATATGGGATATGTTTATCTGCTAATTTTAAGTTTATAAAGTAATAATTTGAATCAGAGTAAATTACAGGTACAACTAACCATTTCAAACCTAAATCATAGTCTCCTTTTTCATAATAGCTGGGATTAAATATCCCAACTTCATTACGTATTGAATATTTTTTAACAAGTTGGAATAAACGCGAGTCCAAACTTGGTAAAAATTTGTTTTTGCCTATACGTTCATAGATTTTCCCATTCCATAATACAACATAAATTTTATAGTTTGTGTTTGTACCTGCATACAATAAATGATATCCTTTGTTTATAGCTATATGTTCATTATATAAATACAAATCTGCATTTGAGAAATTTCTATATAACATACGATACTTGTTAGATAAATTTATGTGCCAAGCATAATATTCATACAAGTATATGTTATTATCTATTATTAAGTTGGCATCATATTCTTTAACATATACTGGTTCAAAGTATGGAATTACCCATGCAGAAATGTAATTCCCAAATAATAAATAGGCTAAAGTTAATATCCCAATTCCTAACGATATGACTGTTATTATTAGGACCATCGTTTTTTCATTCATTATAGAATTAAAATATTGGAAGTTATATTTTAACTTCTCTAACATCAATAACGTTTTCTTTATTTAATTCAATAAATAATTGAGCATACTCTTTATTTTCAAATATGAATCTAATTTTATTTCCAAAACTATGTGGTATAAATCTCACAATATAACGATTCTTAAAAAACTTGTGACGCCACCAAAATAAAAAAATAATATATATAATTGCAGCAAGGATTGTAACAGGTATTATGATAAATATAAAAATACTACCAAGGATGTTAAATATGAAATCAAATACATTTATAAACATGGAAATAAAAAGAGAAATAAAAACTAAAATTACAAGCAAAATAGAAATAAATATTAGAAACATAAATCCAATATAGAATAAAGCTTCTGGAAAATAGTATTTAGTGCTGCAATCTTCACAACAAGGAATATTTATTGTAGTGGTTCTAGAATAAAATCCTCTGATAAATGGTATAAACATAATCACGAATGTAATTATAAAAGTTATAATATTATCAAAAGCAGTTCTTGCTCTTAGTTGAATATACGAATTAGCAGGAACTTTTGAACAAAATGGGCACACATTTGGAAATTTTATTTTATCTCCTTTTAAAATTACCTCTATACCAATTCTATTCGCCATTAATCTTAGTAATTCGCCATTGAATATATATTAAATATTAAAATACTTTTTCAACCAAAACTGCAGGACAAATTCTAACAACACCTTTCATTTTTTCGATGAGTTTAATTAAGTCATTTAGTTCCCGTTGATCTTTATATATAAACTCTATCATTATATCATGATCCCCATATGAAATATAAATATTTTCCACGTTATCTAAGTTTTTTAGTTTATCTATTACATACATTAATTGCTCTGGTTTTACATCTATTCCTATCCATGCAATTTTCATATTCAAGGCTTCATAATTAACCTCTATAGTATATTTCTTTATTATATTTAATTTTTCTAGTTTTCGTATTCTTTTTCTGACTCCTGCTTCACTTAAACCAACAATTTTTCCTATTTTTGTATATGGTTCTCTCGCATTTTTCTTTAATATTTCTAAAATTTTGGAATCTATTTTATCTAAGTTCGAATATCGAACCATTAAGTATATAATTAAAACATATATATTAGAATAACGTATTATAATTATAAAATAAGGAGGTGTTGAAATGGACTTGAACTTAATCAATGAAAACAAAATAGGAATTACTAAAGGAACAGAATTAGAAAAAGTTGTACAAGCAAACTTTGAAGGTGAATGTAAAGAAGTTGGCTTATATTTAGCAATGGCAAGATTAGCCCAAAGACAAGGATATCCAGAAGTTGCAGAAGTTTTAATAAGAATTGCTATGGAAGAAGCAAATCACGCAGCAAGATTTGCTGAAATGAATGGATTAATTTCAGAAAATTTAAAAGAAAACATTGAAATGATGTTAAATGGAGAATGTATGGCAAATAAAGAAAAGAAAGATGCCGCTACAAAAGCAAAAGAATTAGGAATTGACGAAGCTCACGACTTCTTCGACGAATCAAGTAGAGATGAAGCACGCCACGCAATGATGTTAAAAGGAATTTTAGAAAGATATTTCAAAGAATAATCTCAACCACAAGTTTTTATTTTATAAAAATTTTAAATTTAAATTGAAATTAACGTTAATTTATAAACCTTTTTAATTAGACTTTAAAGAAGTTTTTAAACATCACTTCTTCTTAAGTTGAAAATATATAATCCATTTAATAAAAAATAATGAAATTTAAAGTAAAAGTTTTGGATTTAACAACAGGAGGCGTTCCTGTAGCAGTTTTTCACTATAATGATTTACATAAATTAGGAATAAAACCAAGAAATATAGTAATTCTAAAAGATCACAATATAGATTTTGGAGCTGTAGTTGATGCTACTTTTAATTTGGTAAAAGAAGGAGAAATAGGTATAAATAAATACTTAGCAAAAATATTTGGAGATTGTGAAGAACTTGAGGTAGTACCTCAAGTAATTTCAAAGGCTACTCAATATATAAGAAAAAAACTTATGGGGCAAGAATTATCAAAAGATGAAATAAAAGAAATAATTGAAGCAATCGTAGATTTGAGAATTCCAGAAGCAGAAATTGGCGCATTCATAGCAGCATGCCAAACAGTTGGAATGAGTTATGAAGAAACAAAATATATGACTGAAGTTATCACAGAAAGTGGAGAGACTTTAGAGTTAGGAGTTTCACCTGTTTTAGATAAGCATTGTATTGGAGGGGTTCCAAACAACAGAACAACTATGCTTGTTGTACCAATTATAGCCGCAATGGGTTATTATATACCTAAAACTTCATCCAGAGCAATTACATCTCCTGCAGGAACGGCAGATACAATGGAAGTTTTGGCGAATGTAGAGTTTAAAATTGATGAAGTTAAAGAAATAGTCCTAAAAACTCACGGATGTATCGTTTGGGGAGGCGCCACAAACATAGCTCCAGCAGATGATATAATGATACAATTGAGAAGATCTCTGTCTTTGGATCCTGAAGGATTGCTTTTGTCTTCAATACTATCAAAGAAAAAAGCAGTAGGTGCGCAACACTTAATAATCGATATTCCAATCGGACCTGAAGCAAAAGTAGTATCTCCAAAATACGCCCAAAGATTAAAGGAGTTATTCGAAACTATGGGAAGAAAATTAAATATTAATACAAAAGCGATAGTAACTGATGGGCGTGCACCAATTGGAAATGGAATTGGACCAGCGTTAGAAGCAAGAGATGTTTTATCAATATTAATGGGCAAAGGACCAAAAGATTTAAGAGAAAAAGCATTACTTGTTGCAAGAAAATTGTTAGAATGCGCAGGTTTGTCCGGAGACCCTGAAGCTGTCTTAAACTCAGGAAAAGCATATGAAAAAATGAAAGAAATTATAGAAACACAAGGCGGAGATATATTCAAACCTGAAGATGTACCTGTCGGACAATACACTTATGAGTTAGTCGCTCAGGAAGATGGTCAAATAGAGTATATTTCAAATAAAACTGTAGCAAAAGTATGTAGAATATTAGGAAATCCTTCTGACAAAGGCGCTGGAATATATTTACATAAGAAACTTGGTGATTATGTCAAAAAAGGTGAAGTTTTAGCTACTTTATATGCAGAATCTGAATATAAATTGACCGAAGCAATAAAAGAAGCAGATAAAATGTTTATAAGAAAATCAGGTGGATTTTTGTTGATTGAATAATCTCTTTATTTTTGTAGATTAATTTTAATTATTCGCTAAGGCATTTTAAATAAGTTATTTATTTTAAAATACTTTTTTTAATGAAATTTTTTATAAAATCTTTTGGTTGTCCAACAAATTATGTGGAAAGTGATATATTAAGAGAGATATTGTTAAAAAACGATTGGGAAGAAGCTGAAAATGAAAATGAAGCAGATTATATATTTGTATTTACTTGTGGAGTAAAAAATCAAACAGAAAAAACCGCATTAAAATATATAAAAAGCCTGCCAAAAGAAAAGCTGTTTGTCGTCGGATGTTTGCCAGACATAATACCCGACAAATTAAAAGAATTAGGCATAAAATATTTTTTTGGTCCTAGAGAATACTCAAAAAAGTTCAAGGAATATTTAAATATTGATTATCCAGAAATAGTTACAGGATATGAAAGATTAGAAAAAGAATATATACACACTATAATAATCTCACAAGGATGTTTAGGAAATTGTGCATATTGTGCGGTAAAGTTAGCTAGAAAAAATTTATTTAGTTATCCAATCGAATGTATCTTAAAAGAATTTAAATACGCAGTTAAGAAAGGCGCCTTAGAAATAAGAATTTCTTCTCAAGATAACGCAATATATGGTTTGGATCAAAAAACAAATTTAGTAAAATTACTAAAAGAATTGCTTAAAATTGAAGGAAATTATATGATAAGGATAGGCATGGGTAATCCAAAACATTACTTAAAATTGCTTGATGATGGTTTAATTGAAATTCTAAAGCATAAAAATGTATTTAAGTATCTCCACATACCAGTCCAATCCGGAAGTAATAAAGTTTTAAAAGATATGAACAGAATGCATACTAAAGAAGATTTTATTGAATTAGTTAAGCAATTAAGGAAAGAAATTCCAGATATTACGATAGCGACAGACGTTATCGTCGGATATCCTACAGAAACAGATGAAGATTTTTATGAAACATACGAATTAATAAAAGAAACGGAGCCAGTAATAATAAATATATCTCGCTTTGGAATGAGACCAAATACAGAAGCATGGCGCAAATATAAAGATTTGCCTGGACAAATAAAAAAGGAGAGAAGTAGAATATTAACTAAATTACATCATAAGATATTATTAAAGTGGAACCATAAGATGCTTAATAAGACAGAAGATTGCGTTGTCGTCGACAAAAAAAGAGGATATTTTGGTAGGTTTTATAATTATAGACCTGTAATTTTAGATGAAAATTATTTGGGAAAAAGAATTAAAGTAAAAATTTACGGCTATTCAGAACGTGCTTTAAAAGGCAAAGTTTTGGAACATGAAAATAAATAATATTTTGCCTAAAAAAGAATATGAATAATTTAGAAAATAAAATTAACACCTTAATTAATCTTTTAAGAGATAAAATGAACAATATAAAAAACATTTCAACATGTGGAGAATATTCTATGTATATATCTTTATGTAGTTTACTTTGTGAACTTAAAATATTAA
>CAZMYQ010000004.1:0-13292 GCA_964570545.1 uncultured archaeon
AAGATAGTTGCAAAAAAAACTAAAATATTACTTCCAGAAATTGGAAAATTATCAAAAACCCAAGATCAAATGAAAGTTTATTATGAATTTGATAAAATTATTCAAAAGGAGAATAAATTTGCTTTTGTAGTTCTAGCAAACCGTGGTAGAGGAAAATCAGCAGTTTTAGGTATGATTATATCATCTTTAATATTAAATGGTAAAAAAATTATCCTTACAGGGCCATCTTATGATTCAGTTAAAGAAGTGTTTAAGTTTATTAAGAAAGGTCTAAAAACCATTGGTGCAAAATTTGTTGATAAAGAATATTTAATAAAATGCGATAAAGGTGAAGTAATATTTAAAGAGCCTTATGATTGCTTAAAATCAAAAGGAGATTTCTTATTTATTGATGAGGCGGCTGCAATACATGTTACCATCTTAAAGAAACTATCCCAAAAATTTAATAGAATAATTATTTCGACAACAACGCATGGATACGAAGGTACTGGAAGATTATTTCAATATAGATTATTGCCATACTTGAAAGAAAGATTTAAAGTTTTTGAACTAAAAATGGAAGAACCTATTAGATATGGCATTGGTGATCCATTAGAATCATTTCTATATAAAGTATTTTGCCTAGATGCGGAGCCTTGTGAAATAGATGAAAATATTGATGTTTCAAAGTTAGAATTTAAGCCTCTTGATTTAGAAAAATTATATCTAGAAGATGAAGAAAAATTAAGACAATTTGTTGGTATATATATCTTTGCACATTATAGAAACAATCCCAAAGATGTTATGCTCTTAGCTGATGCGCCAAACCAAAAAGCGTTTTGTGCAATATATAATGGAAAAATCGTCGGAAGTTTACAAGTAGCAGAAGAAGGCAATTTATCTACAGAAGATATAAAAAACATTAAGAAGGGAAAATCTCCACACGGAAATATAACACCAGATTTAATGTACAAGTACTATGGTGAAGAATTTCTATTAAAAAATAAAGGTGCTAGAATCATAAGAATAGCTGTGCATCCAAAACTTATGAGAAAAGGTATAGGTTCATTTTTATTAAAAAATCTTGAAAAAGTTAAAGAATATTCTTGGTTTAGTGCAAGTTTTGGCGGTTCCGAAAATTTGATAAGATTCTGGACATCGAATGATTATAAAATAGTACACATTTCACCTAAAATGAACCACGTATCAGGAGAATATCCTGTATTGGTATTAAAATGTAATAAAATACCGATAGAAGAATATTCCAGATATGTAAAAATGCGTTTATTGTTTGAATTACCTAATTATTATAAAAAGATGGAACCAGAAGTGGTGCTAACTATTTTAAAATCTTTACCTAAGTGTGAAATATCTTTTAATTTTGGATCTGTTGAAAAGTTCAAATTAAAAAGATATGTTAAAAAATACTTGAAATACGAAGGAGTTTCAGATATATTCAATAGACTATTGATTTATTATTATAGCAAAAATATATTTGATTTCGCAGATGATTTAGAACATCTTGTCTTAATTGAAAAAGTTTTAAAGCATTTGAATTGGAATATGATATGTGAAGATTTAGAATTGGACAAAAAATCTGTTAGTAAAATACTAAGCAAAGGTTGTGAACATTTAGCAAAATATTTCTTAAAATCTATGAGATGATTTATTTTATGGAAAATTCCTTTATATTTTGCTATATTTTAATTAATTAAATGGAAACGATACTAAAAAAAGAAAAGAATGAAAATGTTGAATTTTTAGAAGAAAATTTGAAATTTTTTGAAGATTTATTTTATAAGTATGTTAGTAATTTCTTAGGAAAAAGTGAAACGTACAAAGAAAAACTAACAAATATTTGTAAATCTCTCAATTTTGAAAAAGAGTTCATAAAGTTCGCGGCTGAAAATATTCCCGCAATTATATTTATTTACTACATACGAAAAAAAGGATTTAATGAAAAAGATTTGCTAGAAATTTCAGAAAAAAATTATGGTGGGAAATATAAAGATTTTTATGCTGTTATGTATTTAGTCGAAAAATATTCTAAAGAATTAAAAAGTTCAGGAAAAGAAACAATATATCGTGCAAATGTAGAAATTTTATTAGATTCAAATATGTTCAAAGAAATAGCCAATCTGTTCGAAAAATAATGCCCCCGCCGGGATTTGAACCCGGGTCTCGGGCTTGAGAGGCCCGCATCCTAGACCTGGCTAGACGACGGGGGCTCGATAATTAATTAAAATTGTTTTGATATATATTAATTTTTTAAAATTAATTTATGTTAAAGTTGTTTGAAAAAGTTATATCAGAACGTTTATATAAGTTGTTATTAGCAATAGTTATAATTATTGGCGCAGCTATATCTTTATTTATTTGTTATACGCTAAAAGGCGATTTAAATAATTCAATAGTAATGGAATTAGAATGTGATTCTTCTGCGTGTTTTGTAAAAATCGAAAATCAAGAAACTGAAGTATCGTTTCAAGTATATAATTTATATGTCTATGCAGAAGACAAGGATTTAAATAATAATCTCGCTCAAAATGTATATTATGTTGGTGAAATAAAATCTCAAAAAGCATGTAAGATAGAAAGCGAACTTGGAAAAGAATGTTTGCCTTATAAGAAAATAGAATTAAAATTTAAAGATTTTAACTCATTAAAAGGAAAGGAAATTATATTAAAATGTGTAGCAGATTTAGGGTTGACTACAGTTGAAAATCCCTATTGTCATAGAGATGTGCCTAAATAGGTAGTTCATTTTTTATTTTTATCTTCTTTGTTAACTTCTTTTACACGTTCTAAACTAAAAGATGCATATTTGGTTTTTTGCTCTGAAAATGCAGATTTTATTAAATAGTAGATAAATAATATTACTGCCAATATAGATACCAAAACGATTATTGGTGCCAAAATTGGAGAGAAAATTAAAGCCAATATCCCAACTAATGAAAAGTTTTCTAAAAAGTCAAACATAGACATCACCTAACTGTGATAAATCTTGCTATCATACTTGCCAATCCATCTATAGACATGGATTGTATCCATACTTTACCAGGACCAATAACACGAGTTAAAAATAGCCCTTCTCCTGAGAAAAATATTGATTTTAAACCTTTAACTGTAGTTACGTCTACTTTACACCCTCTGGATGCTACAAATAAACCAGAAGAAATTAAAATTTCTTCTCCTTCGTTTAAATCATATTCAATTATTGAGCCATATGCGCTTAGAAATACAGTACCTTCTCCAGTTATTTTTTGTAATATTAAAGATTCTCCACCAAACAAACTAAACTTTAATTTGAATTCTGGATTTATTTCTATATTTTCAGTTGAAGCCAAGTAAGCACCACCTTGAGCTATAATTTCTTCACCTTCTTTTAATTCTATAGGAATAATATGTCCAGGTACTGCCGGAGAAAAAGCAACTACTCCCGTACCGCTCTCGCAAGTAAATTCTGTCAAGAATAGAGATTCTCCAGTAAACGCTCTTTTTAAAGCTCCAAATATGCCTCCCTTTAATTTTGCTTCCATTTTAATATTTGGAGTCATGTGGTTCATAGCGCCTGCTTCTCCATATATTTTTTCACCTTCTGAAAGTTCAACAACTACGTATTGAACGTCATCTCCAACTACTTTATATCTCATAATTAAATTTTTGTTTTAATATTATATAGTATTAATGTGTTTAATTAGCGGATTCAAAGGAGAATCGATTCCAATATTCAATAGAGGAACGTTACCAGGATTTTACCGCAATAATGATTGGTCGTTTTGGTGTGTAAGATTGCCAACCCGTGGAAAAGGATATTTACCATATGTTAAAGATAATTTATGCGTAGGTTTGAATGGAGAAATATTTAATTCGAAAAATTGGGACGTTAAATACTTACATTCTAAAATAAAAAAATATTTACAACATTTTGGATCTTTGGAAAAAGCCATTTTTTATTTGGCTAAACAATTAGATGGAGAATTTTCGTTCTTTATCCAATACGAAGATCAAGTAGTAATATGCAGAGATTTTCCCGGCACAAAACCTATGTTTTTTTGGGATTCTGGATTTTGTTCTTTACCAATTAAAGGAATATCTTTGCCTCCTGGGAGTTTATTTTCCTATAATTTAAATAAAATCATAAATTGGTTTGAATTTAAATTATACAACAAAAAGCAATTAAACTTATATGAATTTAAGAAAATATTTGAAAGTAGTGTAAAAAAGCGATGTATTCAAAATAGAGTAGGAATTTTATTTTCAGGAGGAATAGATAGTTCATTAGTTGCATATTATGCCAGCAAATTTGCTAAAATTTTATGTGTAAGTATATGTAAAAAAAATTCAAAAGATTATATTTCTGCTAAAACCGTAGCAAAAGAGTTTGGATGGGATTTAATTATTGAAGAACCTAAAATATACCCAAAAATAAAATATTTAGTTGGAAACAATCTAATGCATATGGAAATTGGAAATATAATATACCAAGCATCTAAGATTTTGGAAGAAAATAAGATTATGATAGCATTGAGTGGCCAAGGAGCGGATGAATTGTTTGGTGGATATGCCAAATATAAACACAACAAGAATCTAAAAGAATATGATTTGTATGATATGTATTTTAGGAATTTAGAAAGAGATGATAGATGTAGTATGTTTGTAAATGTTGAAGTTTTATATCCTTTTCTTGATAAAAAAATTGTTAACTTTGCTAAGCAATATGATGATTTAGGCAAATCTTTATTATATAAGTTGGGAAAAAAACTTGGAATTCCAATATTTAAAAAAACTGCTATGCAGTATGGGAGCGGAATCCATAAAGAGTATTTAAAAAGAAGAAAATTGGTTTAAATTAGGACAACTTTTCTTGCATTTGCAGTTCTTTTTCTGTCTCTTTCATTACCAATTTTTTTCTTAGCCTTAAGTCGTCTTACTCCTTCATATATTGCATTTTTTATATCTCTTGTTTTATCTTCTATTTCTCTCATTAATTCTCTTTTGTTGTTTTGGACTTGCTCCCTAGTGCTCATAAAGTAATTGTTGTAGTACAAAATATATTATTAAATACTAAATATTTTTTATGATTGTTTATACAAAAGTTTTACCTAGTGAAAAAAAAGAAATTGTTCATGAAATACTTAAGAAAATATTTCCTACAATTGAATTTGAATTTAATGAAGAAAAAAAGGAATTTCGCGGAGAAGGTACGTTAGAAGATTTTGAAACTGTTTGGGAAATATGTTCAAAATCACGAATTCTTGGAGCATTGCGGACAGTTTTAAAAGAAAATAGATCAATGATTCCAATTAACAAAGAAGTAGCATATTGGAAAAAGATTAATTTTGATGACGATCCGCCTTTGGGATGTATATATGTTTTACTTGATAGAGATGAAAAGAAAGAATTAATAAGACGCATCGATGATGTTTTGAGTAAATATGAATTAGAAAATTTATCTTTAGAAAAATTCAAGTCTGATGATTTTTAAATTCATCTCTTAAATGAAGTTGTTTTTTTAACCCTTGCCACCATTCATATGATTTAGTATTTTTTAGTTCTTTTAATAATTCTTGTGCACTTTTAGTTCTTAATATTTTTTCTATATTATCTATCCAATCTTTGGCGCCTTCATATCCCTGTTCTAAGAATTCCTTTGATGTAAATGCTTGCTCTAAATAATCTGCATCTTTTGCAATAATTCCTGCTTTGTCATTTAAATTGTAATATCCAACTCGTAATCGCAACTTTCTTATTTCTTCTCCAATTTTACCTAATCTTTCATCTAATTGTTCTTTTAATATTCTATTTTTATCTATATTTTCTATATATCTTCGAGCCACCCTATTTAAATCAGGAATTCTGGTTTCTTCTATGTCGTGAAAGACAATCATAGTTACAACTTCTTCAGGATTTGGGTAATTTTCCAACTTTGCTAGAATATATCCAATTATTGCTGCTCTTAATGTGTGTTCTGCTATGCTTGGTATTTGAGAAGTAGAAATTCCAGCCAAAGTATACCCATCATGTTTTCTTCTTTTAAGCATTCCAACTTCAAAAATAAACTTTACTATATTTTTTAGATTCATTATAAAAATATAAAAAGTAAATAAATTTAAACATCATCTGTAAGATGTTTGTTTCTTTGCTCTTGCTTTTCTACCTAATGGTTTCTTAGGTTCTACTCTTCTGACATCATCAACCAATAAATATCTATCATATTGTTCGAAAATTTCTTCTAATTCAGGCTTTAATTGAACCAATGCTTTAGCAATTGCGGTTCTTGCTGCTTGGATTTGTCCTGAAACTCCTCCACCTACTACATGTACGTGTATTGTTACTTTTTTAGCTATATCGCCTGCTAAATACAAAGGTTCTTTTAACAATTCCTTTAAATATCTGTTTTGAATAGTTTCAATATTTTTTTTATTGTATCTAACTATTCCACTTCCTGGATAATATAAGACACATCTTGCTTTAGCCTCTTTTCTTTTTGCTTTTGTATATATTATTTGTTTCTTTTTTGCCATTTAACCACCTCGTTAGTATTTTCCTCCCAAGAATTTAACAACATCTTCCACATATACATATCTTAAAGGTTTCTTAGTTTCTAATCTAATTGCTTTGGAGATTAATTCTTCGGATGGTTCTAATTCAATCTTTAATCTTCTTAATGCTTCGCGTCCTTTCGCTTTTCTTCTTGGAATCATCCCTCTTATTGCTCTATATACAATGCTATAACTTGTTCTTCCATATTTTGGTCTTTTTATAGGTTTTGCTTTGTTTGTGAATTCCCATCTAGTTTTGTATTTTTCAAATATTACTTCTTTTCTTCCTGAAATTATTGCTTTTTCTGGATTTATAATTACTACTTCTTCTCCATTTAAGAGTTGCTTAGCAACGTATGAAGCTAATCTTCCCAATTGGGTGTCGGTTGCATCTATTACTATCATTGGCATCACCTATTTCATTATTTTTAATCCTTTTCCTTCTGGATATTTCTTCAATAGTTCTTTAATTGTTAGTGCTTCTCCTCCTGCTGCAACAATTTTTTCTTTTGCAGATTTTGAAAAAGATAAAGCTCCTACTATCAATTTCTTAGTTAAATTTCCAACGCCTAATACTTTTCCAGGTATGACAACTATTTCTCCATCTTTACAATATTTTTCTAACTTATACAAATTCACTTCACACATTTTTCTTCTTGGAGATAAAATCCTTTTTGATAAATCTAGCCATGCTGGTCTTTTATATTTAATTCCATACTCTCTAAGCAATTTTGACGTTTCTATAGTAACTGGATTTGTTGGTCCTGTTGGTGGTCTGCTCATTTACATCACCTATTTTTATTTATTTTAATTGATTTTTGATATCTTCTAATTCATTAATTAATGAATTTACAATATATAACAAATATTCTTTGGGATCCATACTCCATCCTTCTACATAGAGTATATAGCTGTTTGTTGGTGTTAGTTCAACTTCTTTTATTTTCTCTTCACAATATTTACAACCACTACATTCCAATTCTCCAGGTATCGTTTTACGAGGGCATATTTTTTTTATTTCTTCTAATAGTTTTTTTGATTTTTTTCCTTTTAAGTCATACAATGGCCTGCAAGAAACTAAACCAATTTGGAATTTTGCGTGTTGATGAGCAACTCCATGTCTTATTTCCAAATCACATATTAAACGTTCACCCTCATTCAAAGGACAAATATCTATTTCTTCATCTAATACTTTAACTTTTTCATCGTCTATTACTATATCTTTTGATGTTACAATGCAAGGACCTTCTTTTTTTATTGATCCTGTAATGACATCACAATTAGTATCTTCTGGTGAATATTTTAATGGTATTTGACCTAATCTATGCGCAATATATTCATCCCATATTTGGGAAGAATTCTCATAAACTACTATTTCATCTATAGCCAAACCTTTTACCATAAATGAATATCTACGAATAGTATTTGTAAATTCTGGAAAAATATCATGGATAAGTAAAGTAATTGAATTTTCATCTTTTTTAAGTAATTCGACCTTCATACTCTTCTACCTCTCTTACCACCTTTTTCTCTACAACCACCTCTTGCGATTGGTGTTAAATCGACAATTGGTCCTAATAGTTCAAACCCGTGCCTGTTAATTTCTCTTAGTGCTGCACTAGTAGCTGCAGCATTTGGAGCTTTAGATCTTCCTCTTCCTTTACCTCTTACAAATATATATATTGCAGAAATTCCTCTATCTTTCATTTGTTGGCATACTTTTTCTGCTGCTCTAATTGCTGCATCTGCATATGATTTTTTTCTACCCGAAGCAAATAACCCACCTGAAGCTATTCCTATAGTTTCTGATCCTGTAATATCTGTTGCATGAATTATTGTGTTATTTCTTGTTGAGTATATTCTTACTATTGCTACTTTCTTTAAATTAGTTGTGTTACTCATTGGCGCTCACCTCTCCTTCTTGAACTTGTGTTTGTTCTTCTGTGTTTTGTACTTGTTTTTCTTCTTGTTTTTCTTTAGGTTTGGCGTTTTCTAATATTTTTTCATGGATTTCAGGATCTATTCTAATTAAATCTTCTTCATCCTTTCTAACTAAATATCCAGGACAAGTTACTCTTCTATTTCCTATGTATATGTGTCCATGAACAATTAATTGTCTTGCTTGTTTTGGTGATACTGCAAAACCTTTTCTAAATACTATTGTTTGAAGTCTTCTTTCTAGAAGCGCTTCCACAGTCAATGACAAAACGCTATCTAAATCTGCCGATTCTCCCAATAAACCTAATTTCTTTAATCTACCTAATAATTCTTGAATTCTTTGTTCTCTATCTGCGCTGTGAGATGCTAAAAGTTCTCTAGCAATTTTTCTAATTCTTCTTAATTCAGTTCTAGCTTTCCAAATTTCTTTCTTATTTTTTAACCCATATCTTCCCATTAATTTGTATTCTTCAATCATTCTTGCTTTGTCCCATATTTTTCTAGGTGGCTTCCATTGTTTTCTACATTTTCTTGGATCACCCATTCAGACACCTCTCATTCATTAACTCTTCTTTTGTACCTTACCTACTTTAGATTTCTTATTCTTTCTTGGGTGTGATTTTGTTCTTTGACCTCTAACCTTTAATCCTGCTTTTAATCTAACACCTCTGTATGATCTTATGTTGAATAATCTTTCTACTGTTAAAGTTTCTTTTCTATCTAAATCAACACCAACAAGGTGCAAATCTTTTCCTGTGTAGTATTCTTTTCTTGTATTATATAACCATGAAGGAATCTTATATTTATCTGGGTTTAGTATGATATCTTCTAAAATTGATAAATCATTTTCGTTTAAGTCACCCAAGTATGTTGTTTTCCAATCTTTTCCTGTAACCTCTGAAAATACTTTACATACGACTGTTGAAAATTGCTTTCCTATCCCTTTTATTCCTAATAGTGCTTGCCACATTTTTTTATTTCCATCTAAGTCATATCTTAATAATCTCACTATTGCCTTTCGTTTATTTTCCATTATATACACCTCTCATTTAAATATATTTAAATAAGATAGTAATTTATTTATTGATTCATCTTTACCTTCGAATATTTCAAACACTTCTTTAAATGTAATTTTGTCTGCAAGGAAATTCAATATAGCATCAGGAAGAGTTCCTGCTATATCTCGTATAGTAATCGTCTTTCTAAGAGTACGTCCAAATTTTTCTTCCCATATTTGCTCATATTTCTTAAGTTCATATATATTATTACTGTTATAGTATTTATAAATTTGCTCACTTAAGATATTTGCTGCGTGCATTGCAAGTTCAATACCTCCACCATGTAATGGATGTACTTGCCTTGCCGCATCTCCAACTAAAACAGCACGGTATTTTTCATCTACCAAAGAATCTAAAAATCCTCCGAGAGGTACTATTCCTCCTCTTTTTTCAATTATGTTCATATCTTTTGATAAGCCAAAGTTTTCTCCAAACTTTTCTATCCATTCATCTAGATATCTTTTTGGTGATTTATTACCAATTTTTACTCCAATACCTACGTTAAATATTTTATTTCCTTTTGGAAATATCCAAATATATCCTCTAGGAGCATAAGTTTTTGATATAAACATATGTAGAATATCTTCTTCTAAGTTTAAATCCTCTTTTATCAAATATTCATAACAAGTGTCATATTCATTCATGTCTATAGTTTTATAAAATCCAAACTCCCGCGCAACTATAGATTCACACCCATCTGCTCCAACAATTAAGTCATATTCAAATTCACGACCATCTCTTGTATATGCTATTTTATTTTCTTTATCAATTTTTACTACTTCTGAATTTGTATATATTTTTGCGCCATTTTCTTCAGCTAGTTTTGCCAAATGTTTTTCGAACTTATCTCTTTGCATAACATATCCTTGGACGTCCTTTTCTCTAAATTCAATATATTTTTTTATAGATGGAGCGTATAATTTTGCTCCATATATTTCATTTCCTTTCCAATCGTGGTTTTGAATATCTATTCCTAACTCATTCATTCCAATTAAAGATACTGCCTCTGCGCATCTAATTGGCTTTCCAATTTCTTTATCTGCTTCCAAAACTGTGGATTCCAAATTATAATCTTTTCCTAATTTATATGCCAAATATAAACCTGCAGGTCCTCCCCCAACAATCAAAATTTTCATTAATTATTTGTTTATTATATTTATTTATTTCTCATTGTACAAAAATTAAATATATTGTTCATATCGCCATATTTGGATAAAAAAATATCTAAAAATGGAACTAAAGTTAAATAATAATTTATAAAAAACAATTTTTTAAGCATATAATGAAGTTTTAACATTAAGCCATATTGTTTTCTCCATTCATTCTCGTAATCGTCTAAATGTTCACATAAAATTTTTGCACATCTTAATCCAAAGTATAAGCCGCCGCCAGTAGTAGATTTTACTTGTCCAGCAGCGTCTCCTACTAAATATACGTTATCTTTTTTAGTAATATCTCTCGGTTTGAGTGGGATTAAACCGTTATTATGTTCAATAATTTTTTTAATTTTTAATTTCTTTAAAAAATTAACAAAAAAATAATAATTTTTGTTTGTTGTTAATAAACCTATACGACATATTTTTTCATTTTCTGGAATTATCCAGAAGAATCCATCTTTTGTAAGATAAACATCTACTATATTTTTATCTTCTTTATTATAGTAACATCTTACTTGGTATCCAATTTGAATTTCTAATTTGGGAAAGTTAAACATTTTAGCTATAGTTGATTGGGGGCCATCAGCACCAATTATTATATCATAACCTTTTAATTGGTCTTTTGATGTAATTTCTTTATTTAATAGTATTTTTGCACCTTCGGAGTTAGCCATTTCATAAAGTTGATTTTCAAATTTTGCTCTATCAATTACAATACTACAATTTTTTCTTCTTATTTTTAATTTAGATAATCCGTAAATATTTGCTCCATCTATTGTATTTATTATTGCGTCACTATCTATCCTAAAAAAATCAGGGCTAACAATTCCTGCACATCGAACAGGAGCACCTATTTTAGACTTTTTATCAAAAATATTAACATCATATCCTTTTTTTGATAATAAATATCCACAATATAATCCAATTGGTCCTGCACCTACTATTGCTACTTTCATTATAAAAAGAATTATCTGAATTCAAAAATATCTTTATCGTTGATAGTGTAATCCCCCGAAACTAAAATGTTATTCTTATTTACAAGTTTTATCTGCTTAGGTTTTTTATGTAAAATCTCTTCACCCAATTCTTCAGCAGTAGTACCTTTTTTAATTAAAACAGGAGTTGGAGAAACTTCTTTTTTCGGAGGTTTAAGATACACTTCAATGAATCCACACTTAGAGATTAATTCTTTTTTACTCTTCTCTGGGTTTGATTTATCATATTTATAGATAGGTAAGTCTATCCCAAAATCATATGGCTCTCCTTTTGTTGCGATAATTATCCATTGTTTTCTTTGAGCACGTTCTAAAACTTCCAAAACATCTTCTAAATCACATCTTTGATAGATAGTTACTATTGCTCCACGAATACCGTACGCATTTAACAAATCTACTAATTCAGATTTTGATATTTCTAAAAGAGATTCTCCTCTAATTTCAATTGTATTAGAATAATTCTTCTCAATATTTAATTTTTGCTCACGTTCTCCGTAATATATTTTTTTGCTATTCAAAAACTTCTTTAAAGTTTCATATTGGTAATAAGGATCTAAATCAAAATCTATACATAATCCAATTACATCGCTACCATACAATATATTAACATATTCTCCTTCATAATTATCTTTGAATCCAGGCAATTCAACAATTTGTACTTTAGCACCTTTATAATCCATGCTGGCTACTTCTGGTTTATTTGTAGTATATGGGTATGGAGCTATTTTTATATCCTTTCCAGTAATCTCTTTAAGAAACGTAGACTTTCCAACATTTGGAAATCCAAACAAAACAATTTGAAATTCTCCTTCTTTTTTTATTAAAGGTTCTTGTCGCTTTGCAGATTTTTTCTTTGATTCTATTAATCTTCGTAATTTTGCTATTCTTTGAGTAAGTAATTTTCTTTCATTTTCTGTACCTTTGTGTTTTGGTAGTAATTTATATGCTTCTAATAAATATTTTATTTTATCTTCAGGTGTATTTGCCTCCTCAACTTTTTCAAGCATTGCATAATATTCAGGAGGAGCATTCATAGGCATTATCTATTTTTAGGGCTCTTTAAATATATTTGACTATAAGAATATCTAAAAATGAATGAAAAATATAATATAAACTGCAAATTAGAACTAAAAGGTCATAATCAAATGGGTGTATATATGAAGTTATTTAGAAATAAATATAGTTGGAAAAAATTAAAGATAAAAAACAAAAACGTAATATTAGTACATATTCCACCGCAAACGTTTTATATATTAAAAATAGAGTATGATGATGACGAAGATTCGTTTATAATATCTCTAGACAAAACTTCCGAATCTTATGATGGTACATATGTATTGAACGCATACCACAACATAAAAGCACACATGTTTTTATTAAAAATGATGTATACAAATGATTTCAATGATTATTACATATTTAAAAACTATTTAAAAGAACATATAGACTCAATAAATTTGAGATTATTGTACGATTCTATTTTGTCAGTTTTTAGAGAAATTAAAAATGAAGAATTAAAAGTAGAATTAGATAAGTTAATAGATTATATAAACAAAAAAAATTAACATCTATCTAAAAAATTAATTAAGTTACTTTGTTAAAAACTAATGAAGTATAAAT
>CAZMYQ010000005.1:0-12930 GCA_964570545.1 uncultured archaeon
TTGTTCCTTATTTTTGGATTCAAGTTATTGATATATACTATTATGTATGTTTAATCTATTTATGAAAAAAATAAACGAAAATGAATTTGAAATGGATGTTAAGTGTCCTGCTTGTTCTACGCATGGTAAATTAAAAGCTTTGAAAACGTATATTCCGCATTTTGGCCATTCAATAGTTTTTGGTTTTAGATGTCCAAAATGTAATTACAAATATTCAGATATCTTATTAGTAGAACAATCTAAACCAAAAGTTATAGAATATGATATAAAACCCAAAGATATCACTAATTATTTATTTATGGCTCCGGGATGTAAAATAACTATTAATGACAAATATGAATATAAGTTAGGGCCCAACTCAACAGGAGAAATAAATACTATAGAAGGCTTAGTTAAAGAAATGATAGAAAAACTATCAACGCATGGGTATGAGAAAGATTTGGCTGAGCTGAAAGAATTTTTAGAAAAAGGAGGAAAATTAAAAATTGATTGCCAGTTAGGTATTTCAAAAATGTTAAAAAGCAGCGAATACGAACCAAAAAAATGAAAAGTTTATTTCACGTAAAATACAAAACATTTTAAATATTCAGTTTCTGAATATGGATCATATGGGTGGTCAGGACTTTGAGAGCCGCTATAAATTATTTCATATTTTTTGCCTTCTTTTTTAATTTGGTTAATTACTAATGATTTAAATTCTTCCTTTGATAAATAAGAACTACAGGAACATGTAACTAAAAAACCTTCATCAATACATCTTAATGCCAATTGGTTTATTTTAGCATATGCTCTTAATCCTTGTTCTTTATCTTTAAATGCTTGCATAAATGCAGGAGGGTCTAAAATTACGCAATCATATTTTATTCTATTTTCTATACAATTTTTTAAGTATTGGAATGCGTCCATTTGGAAAAACTGACCAGTCTGAGAATTTAATTTTAAATTATCTTTGACAAACTTTGCACTATTTTTACTTATATCTACAAAATGTTTTACATCTGCATTTACATGCAATCCAAAGGCTCCATTATAACAAAAACAATCTAATACTTTGTCTGCATATATATTTTCACAAAATATATGATTTAATCTTTGATCTAAAAATAAACCAGTTTTTTGTCCTAACTTGACATTAACTTTCAATTTTATTTTTCCTTCTTTTACTTCAGTAGTATATTTAGTTCCTTTATGAAGTTTCTCAATTGCAGGTAAACCTTCTTTTTCTCTGTTTCTTCCTATATTCTTTTCATATATGTTCTTTGCATGCTTTGCAAGATAATCTATAATTAAATCTTTATGTTTTTCCATACCTTTGCAGTGAATCTTAAAAACTATTATGTCATTGTATTTATCAACTATTAAACCCGGCAAATAATCTGACTCACCAAAAACCAAACGTCCTACTTTATAGCAATTTATTTTTTTTCTAAATTCTATTGATTTTTCTAAGTTTTGCAAAATTGCATCTTCGTCTTCCATGTTTTCATAAGTTACTATTCTTAAAGACATTGTTGCACCTTTGTAAAATCCACATGCTAAAAAACCAGATGGTCCATATATTCTGACCCAATCCCCGTCTTCAGCATTTGATTTTACTATTTTTTTGCTGTATATAGTTTTAAATCCTTGTTTTATTAGTCGTTCACCTTCTTCGTTGACTTTTACAGTTTTCATTATGATATGTAAAGAAAAGTAAATATTTTACTTGTAGCAATGAAATGAACCATCATAATAACATTCGTTTATATCTATTCCGTTTAAGTATATTATATATAAGTGATAATTTTGGGCTGTTTCTCCAATAGATTTGGACGTACTTCCACGATTAAGAGTCAAATCTTTATCATAAATTACATTTTTATTATTGTAATCATATACTTTAACATTTACATTGGATAAATCTAAATTACCATAGTTTTCATATTTTAGCTTTATATTGTTACTTTTTCCAGAAGTTATTAGATACATACTTATTGGAATTTTAATTCCAACATCACCATAAAAATACGAGTTAGAAGTTAAATTATTTCCAGATATTGTAATAAACAAATTACTTTTACACTTGTTCATAGCAATTTCTCTATTAAAATCATTTAGAGTAATGATATGCGTCTTTCCAGGAAATATATTTAAATCTACAACTTTACTATAAATCTCAACGTCTTCACATTTTATAACTACTGTTGAAGAACCGTCATATGTATAATTAGAAACATTTTTAACTAAAATTTCAGAGTATAAATCTAAAATTTTAGCATTAAGTATTTCTAATTTTACTAAATGTTTTGGCTTTTCAACTTCAGGAAAAAATCTAAAAGATAATTCATGAAGTTGGGATCCAAATGAAGCAGTAAGTATTAAAGAAGCAGAAATTGTTGCTAATAATATCAACATTGCACCTATAACCATATTTATACCTTTCATAAAGATAATAATAAATTCAACTTATTAATTTCTTCAAAAGTAAATCTACGGCTTCTTTTTCTGACAACCCTTTAGACATTAAAAGTTTCAATTTTTCGCTTTCAATTTTGCCAATAGATGCTTCGTGCGTCAATCTGGACGTTGGATTTTTAACTTCTAAAATTGGAATGGTTTCTACAACGCTTTTATCAAGAGATATTTCTTCACATTCTATATGTCCAAATGAATTATCACCTGATCCAATTATTTTCATTTTCAGTTTGGTTTTTGAATTATCTTTCGAATATCCTTTGCTTTTTAATATGCATCTTGAATCTTTTCCTTGCAGATTACATTTTTCATATATTATTATTTTATTATCTTTTTCATTGCTCATCTTAACAACAGTATTTAATGAAGCATTATTCTTTAACAAAAAATATTCTTGAATCGTGCCAAACTTTGGAGACTTTACGAATTTTAATTGTTTGTCTAAAGACGCATAGTCTTCTAGAACATACTTTGAGACCTTCTTATAATTAATATCTTTATTAAAAATATTTTTTTCTATTACTTTAATTTTAGAATTCTTACCTATATTTACGTTTGTAATCATAGTATGTGGTATATATTCTTTGAATGAACAGCAAGATATAAAAGTCAACTCACAATTTTCTGAGATAGCAATATCTAAATATATTCTTTTAAATTGATTTTTGGATTCTCCAAAAAAGCAAAATTCAAAACTGCCTTTATAATTTTTTTCAACAAATATTTTTATCTTAATTTCATCCTCGTTTTCTTGTCTAGATATCTTAATTCTTTCGTCAGACAAACTCTCGCTAACTTTCTTATCTCTAATTTCAAGTTTATTCATATAAACACCTCTCTTCGCAAAGTTCTAAACAAATAAATTTCTTTATACCTTCCTTTATGTCTCCATCATATATCAATTTACCTTTATCTAGAATTATTATAGAATCTCCCATGCACGCCATTTGCTTATTATGAGTTATCATCAAAACAGATGATGTTTTTTTCAATTCTCTTAGTATGTCTTTTAACATACTTAATGAGTGAATATCAATGCCGCTATCAATTTCATCGAATATAGCTAACTTCGGTTTTTTTAATAGAATATATGCTAGTTCTATCTTTTTTCTTTCTCCGCCGCTCAGTGAGTTATCTAAATACCTATCTAAATATTTTTCATTTAATCCAACTTTATCCAAAACTGAAATCATCTCAGATTCAGATATATCATTATTTATTAATAAATAATCTCTAACAGTAAAATCGTCTAAAGTCGGCAAATGTTGCCACACAACGTTTACGCCTAAGTTAATTATTTCATACATTTTTTTATTTGTTATGTTTTCTCCGCAAAATGTTATCTTTCCAGTTTTTTTATAATCTCCATAATTTATTATAGAATTTATCAAAGTAGATTTTCCTGCTCCATTCTTGCCAAATACTATTTTTATCTCATTAGTACCTACGCTAAAAGATATATTATTTAATATTTTAATACCTGATTTACATACAGAAAGATTTTCAATTTCAAGTATTGGCATTATTTCTAAATTGTGTGTTTATATATAGCACTTTAAAATTAAATAAACAAATATTTAAACCTAAAAAAGGTTATTAATGAAATGTGTGGTCTTTGATTTTGATGGTACATTAATAGATTCAAAATCTCAAAAACTGCATTCTATAAAATCAGCATTCGAAGATATGGGAATTAATTTAACATTATCTGATAAAGAAATAATATATTCGAAAGGATTATCAAAATATAACTTGTCAGAAAATTGGATAAAATTATTATTGTTTTTTAATCAAAACAAGAATATAAATCTTAGTGAAATTTTAAATGATCCACGAGCTGAAGAGATTATCGACAATTATTTAAATTTCTTCAACCCAGACAGCAAATTAATTAAAAAAATACATGAAAAATATAAAAAATACAAAGAAGATTATGGATATTTGTCCGAATTATTTCCATATGTGATTGATACTTTAGAACAGTTGAAAAAACTTGATGTCCATATTTGTATTTATTCTAACAATAATCTTGACTTTATTAAGAAAAAACTGGATTATTTAAAATCTTATTTTGATTTAATCATAACACCCAAGCATGGATATAAAAAACCCAATCCGGAAGGTATTTTATATATTTGCAACAAATTAAATATTGATCTTGAAGATACCATAATGGTTGGAGATACTCTCTTAGATTTTGATACTGCAAGAAATGCGAGCATAATGTTTTCTGCAGTCACTTCTGGGTTAGGATATGAAAAAATATTAAGATATTATTCCAATTATGTTTTTAGAAATACATATGAATTTGCTTTAAACTTGGAAAATTTATTTGATGATGAT
The DNA here is from genome assembly GCA_964570545.1 of uncultured archaeon. GTDB lineage: Archaea > Iainarchaeota > Iainarchaeia > JAADDC01 > CAZMYQ01 > CAZMYQ01. The sequence continues at coordinate 4,798 of CAZMYQ010000005.1, forward strand.
TAATATTCATATATATCAATAATTTCGTTGATATTTACTTGTTTTCCAACTATCTGACAAAATGAACAAATTTCTTTATTTGTAGGATAACCACAAATTTTACATCTATTTTCTATTTTCCCTTTCTTACAATATTTTAATAACCCCAAATATAATCTCCACTTAAATGATTTTATCTTATTTTCTCCATAATTAATAATATCTTGCAGTTTGAATATTGTTGCGCCTGTTGAATATGGACATTCTGATTCAAAATATTTGAATCCGCAAATTTTGGCATAATATTTAATTTCATATTTTTCAAACCTATAAAGTGGTTTTATCTTTCCAATTAATTTATCTTCTTTCGGTAACTTATAAAAGTTTCTCAATTCATTACCTGAAAGTATATTATTTATCATAAAAGATAATTCATCATCCAGATGATGCCCACTAACAAAGTAATCATATCCTAATTCATATGGGATTCTATTAAATAAATATCTTTTAAATATTGCACAATATCTGCAAGGTTTTTTATACTTAGATAAATCGACACCTAACTTATTCAAATTAATAACAATCAATTTTCTTCCTAAACTTTTACATTTATCCTTTACAAATTCTAACAATTTTTGAGAATATTCTCCAGCACCAATATTTAAGTGTAAAACATCAAAATCATAATACTGCACCAAAACTGTAGAATCTATACCTCCTGAATATCCTATAATACATTTTTTATTTTTTAGATATTTTTCATAGATATTATTCAATTTGTTTTCAAAATATTTTTTAAAGCAAGAATCGCACATAGGGATTTTATTTGGAGATGCTCTTATCGTTGCCTTTCTTGTTTTACATATTTTACAACGCATAAGAGTATATTAAACAGATTTATTTAAATTATAAAAATAAAGAATAAGTATAAAAACGAATCTCAAAATTAATCTTCTTCAATTCTTGGTGCTAAGTACCAAGTATAAATTGCTTCGCCTATATTATAGACAATCTTACAAGCGCTATCAGTCGAATAGTTAAATTCTAATGATGATGTTTTTTCAAGATATTTTACCATTTTCTTTAAGAAATCCAAACCATATACTGCTTTTACTTCATCTTCCGTTGTTGATATCTCTTCGACAGCAGGATCTTCGGAAGTCATTTCCAATATGTACTCTCCTTTTGTTGGATTCTTTGAAATCATTGTAAATTTGTCTTTTGTTGTAATTACCTTAACACTATCTGAGAAAATAGATGCTTCTTCAATAGCGTTTGAAAACGGTTTTCCCAATAATTTTACTCTTGCTGTAAATTCTAAGTTTAACTCAGGCACTTCTTCATATGAAGTATCAACCACAGGAATTATTACGCTTCTTCTCGAGGTTCCTTCTAAGGTGATTTTTATTCTACCATCTTCAGTTTCTTCCATAATTAACTTGTCGGAGCCAGAAACTTTCTTTAAAACATCATAAATGTGCTTTAATTTTAATCCATATTCTTTTTTTCCTTGAACTTCATATTCTTCAAATGCGTAGGATGGCATATAGAATTCTAATAACGCTACTCTACTTGGAGTGGGCATTTTAATTTTTAAACCATCTTCATCTACTATTAATAAAACTTCTTCAAACATTTCCATAATTTGACGCGTAATTCTCTTGAATTCTTGTGCTTTTGTGTATTTAAATCTCATTGTATCACCTCCATAATATTAAATTATCAATTTTGATATATCTAATTAAATACCCTATATTTCCTCAATTTGTGCTTATAATGTATGGGTTTGTGTATCTTTTTGTATTTCTTCAATGAATATATATCAATAAAGTTTTTTATTTCTTCGTTTGTTTTTGAATCAAAAGAACGCGCATAAAGTTCAAATAATTTTACGAATATTGGCGCTACATTTACAGTAGGATAAAAATATTTTATATATTCCCCAACGGTTGATATTAAATCTTTAATTATACTTGAATTATTTTTAAATTCAGCAGAATACAATTTAACCCATACCTTGATAAACATATCCATAGGTGCGTATATTATTACATAATCATTAGTTTTATCTTTAGCAGTCAATTCATAAGGAGATACTTCTATTATTACACTTTTCTCAAGTGTTATTTTAAACTCATATACTTCATTTCTATATTTAATTAAAATTCTATCTTTGCTTAGAAATAATATTTCTTTTTTTATAACATTCATTCATTATTTCATAGAAACGATGAGCAGGAACTCTAGATAATCTCAAATTTTCCATTATTAAATTTTTTCTTAAAATATATCTCAAAACAAAATTAATTTATGGAATGTATGGAAGTGTCTCATGGAATTGCTGAAACTGTGAGAAGATGTAATGTCAAAGTAGTATCCGCTTATCCAATAACACCACAAACGCATATAGTAGAAAAACTATCTGAATATGAAGGAGAGTTTGAATATGTCTGCGCAGAATCTGAATTTTCAGCGTTATCGATAGTAATGGGTGCTTCTGTTGCTGGAGTGAGAGTATATACAGCAACTGCTTCTCAAGGTTTAGCATTAATGCACGAAGTTTTACACAATTGTGCAGGACTTAGATTACCTGTAGTCATGACAGTAGCAAACAGAAGTTTATCGGCACCAATTAGTATTTGGAATGATTGGCAAGATTCTTTATCACAAAGAGATACTGGATGGTTGCAATTATATTGTTTAAATGCGCAACAAGCCATAGATTTCTTACCAATAATGTACTATGTAGCAGAAAAAATTTTATTGCCTGGAATGGTTTGTATAGATGGTTTCTATTTAACACATTCTTTAGAAGTATTTGACATCCCTAGTAAAGATACTATTTTAGAATTAATTGGCGAAGAGCCTAAACATGATTACTTATGTGGTGTTGTTGGCCCATTAGCAGGCGGTGAAGATTATCAAAAATTAAAATTTTTACAACATGAAGATACATTAAAATCTAAAGAAATATTCAAAGAAGCATTCGACAAATGGTATGAATTAACAGGAAGAAGATATTACTTTTATGAAAAACACGAAGTTGGATCAAATGTTTGTATCGTTACTACAGGAACTCTTTTCGGAAATTGTAAGCAATTAAATTATGATGTCTTAGGAATAAACTTATTTAGGCCTTTACCAAAAGAAGAACTACGAGAAGCATTAAACAACTATGATAAAATCATAGTTTTAGAAAAAGATATTTCATATGGCAATGAAGGAATTATTTGTTCTGAAATTAAATCCATTATCCGAGATCAAGAAGTTATTGGCATAGTAGATGGTTTAGCAGGAATTGATTTGCCTCCTCAAAAAATCAAAAAATTAATAGAATCAAAAATAAATTAATTAATAGATATGTCCTAAAAGAACTAACAACCATTTTTAAATAAATCTTAATATTTTTTTAAATAACTAATTTCTAATGAAGTTAAAATCTCTAACATTAATAAACTTCAAATCATTTAAAGATCAAACCATCAAATTCAGTGATTACTTAAACATGATAGTAGGGCCAAATGGTTCGGGAAAATCCAACATAATCGATGCGCTCATATTTCTTTTTGGCAGTCTAAAAGGAAAGCAATTAAGAATTTCAAAATCCCAAGATTTAATTAGATTTGGAGAAAATTCTTGTAAAGTAATAGGAGAATTCGAAATAAACGGAGAAAGATATTTAATTTCAAGAGAAATTTCGAAATCTGGAAAAAACATATACAAAATCAACAACAAAACAGTAACAAGAGGAGAAATTTTAGATTTCTTTGAAAAGAATGGAATTCACTACGAAGGGCACAATTTTGTCCTCCAAGGAGAAATAACAAAAATTGTTAAATCTTCGCCAAAAGAGAGATTAGAAATAATAAAAGAATGTGTTGGAATAAAACAATTTGATGAAAGAAAAAATAAAGCGATGGAAGAATTGGAAAAGGCAAATACAGAATTAAGACAAATAGAAGTTCTTTATAAAGAAAAAAAATCTAAATTTGAACACTATAAAAAAGAATACGAGAATTTAAAACTATACAATTCATTATCAATGAGATTGAAACAGATTGAACAAGGAAAACTTCAAAAAGATAAAGAAAAACATATTTTAAAATTAGAAAACTTATTAAATAAGAAAAATGAATTAAACGGACAAAGAGCGCAAATAAATGCAAAAATAAATGATTTAAAAAATAAAATACAAGAGTTAAAGAACAAGGAATCAGATTTAATAAACAAGATTGAAGAATTTGTAAATAGCGACTTAATTGAGGAAAAATCTGTGATTGAAACAGAAATAAAGCAAATTGAAGAATTAGAATCAAAGTTGGGAGAAAAGTTAGATTTAATTTCTAAAGAAATCTCTAAGTTAGAGAAAAAAGAATCTGAATTAAAAGAAGAAAAGAAGAAATTACAGGAAGAACTAAACATATTATTAAAAGAATATAATGAACTTAAAAGAAAAGAAGAAAAAGAAATTAAAAAGATAATTGAACAACAAGAAGAGTACAAAAAAATTAAGGAAAAAATTAAAGAGTTAGACGAAAACTTAAAATTTTTGCGTCAAGAAAGAGACGAACTATTCAAAAAATATTCTATTTTAAAAGAAAATCAGACAGATATTCTAAGATTAAAAAGTTTGGAAGATGAATTAAAAAACTTAGAAAAAAATAGAAAGGCGCTTAAAGAAGAAAAACAAAAATTAGAGTCTCAATTAAATGCAATAAAAACAACTTTAGAAAAAATTAAAGAAGAAATTTCTGAATATAAAGGAAAACTTTCAGCATTAAAATCTATTGGAATAAATCCAGAAGTTGTTGATATTCTAAAAGAAAGTGTAGACGGTGTCTATGATTTTGCTATAAATTTATGTACATATGATAAAAAGTTTGCTCAAGGTATTGAAGCCGCCGCTGGTAGAAGATTTTTCTATATTGTTGTTAAAAATATTGATACAGCGTTAAAATGCTTAGATGTATTAAAGAAATTAGAACTTGGTAAGCAGTCATTTATACCTTTAAATGTTAAGCATAATTTCAAAGAATTAAAAAAACCGTCTGATCCAGGAGTTATTGATTTTTGTATTAATTTAGTATCATATCCTAAAGAATTTGATAATGTTTTTAAATACATTTTTGGAAATACTGTTTTAGTGAAATCTCACAAAGATTTTAAAGCAATAAAAGGAAAATTTAGAGCAGTTTCTTTAGATGGAGATATTTACGAAACATCAAACATTATAACTGGGGGTTCAAAAACAAAATTCTTAGATATAAAAGATATTTTAGATAAAAGGCACCTACATAAAGAATATGAAGAACTTTTAAAGGACAAGGAAATATTAGAAGAAAAGATTAAAGAAATTGCTGAGGAAATCTATTTAATAGACAGAAAAATAATTGAAATAAATAAAGAAATTGAAGTTTTGAAATCCAAAATCATTGATGGAGACATTGAAGAAATTGAGGAGAAATTAATAACCGTAGAAAAAGAAATCCAAAAATTAGAAAGTGAAAGAATATCTTTATTAGAATATGAGCCACCAAAAATAAATATTAAACGAGAATCTGAGAAATATATTCCAAAAATTAAAGAAGTTGAAAGAAAAATTTCGGATGTCGATAAAGAAATTAGTAAAGTACAAACTCTAATAAAAGAACTTTCAAATCAAATTGTTGAAATAAAAGAATCAAAGATTTCAAACAGATTAAAATTAAAAAGACTTAAAGAAAGATTGTCAATAATAAATGAAACATTAAAAGAAGTAGATGTAGAAAGTATAAAAGAAAAATTGGAAAATGTTAGAAAAGAAATTTCAAAATTTAATGAAGAATTGGAAACTTCTCAGGAAAATTTGAAATTGTTAGATAAAGAATTAATTAGAGTAGAATATGAAATAAAAAAATGCGAAGAAATACTTGAAAACATAAATAAAAAAATAGATGAAAGTATACCACCAATCTTTGTAGATGACCCAGTTAAAGAAATGTCTTCAATAAAGAAAAAATTAGAATCCATGACAATAAATTTCAACGCAGAAGTTGAATTTAATAGAGCAAAAGAGGAGTTCGAACAAATTAAAGAAAAATATGAAAAATTAATAAGAGAAAGAGATAAAATAATTGAGTTGATAAAATCTATTGAAAAGGAAAGATACATTAGATTTATGAAAGGATTTAAAAAAATAAGAGAAAACTTTCAAGAAATTTTTTCTGAAATTATGAAAGGATATGGTGATTTAAAGTTAATTGGAAAAGACCCATTAGAAGGAGGAATTGAAATCGTTGCTCAACCATATGGAAAAAAGATTTCTAGTATAGAATCTTTAAGTGGTGGTGAAAAAACTTTAACTGCGTTAGCATTTATTTTGTCTATTACATTTTATAATCCATATCCTATTTATATTTTTGATGAGCCTGATCAACAGTTGGACAAGTTAAATGCAGAGAAGTTAGGACAATATCTTAAAAAGTTATCTGAGAAATCACAAGTTATATGTATATCTCATAGAGATAATATTGTTAAATATGGCGATAAAATCATTGGTGTCTATATGCGCGAAGGAGTTAGCGCGACAGTGTCGTTAGACAAAGATAATATTTTTATAAACTAATTAAATGAATTTAATGGACTATCAACTATATATTTTTGATATGGATGGAACATTATCAAATACGATAGAAATTCACAAAGAAGCTTCAAAAATTGCGTGTGAAGAATTTAATTTAAGATTTGATGAAGATTTATTTACTCGTTTAGTTGGCATTCCATCTATAGAAATCTTTAAAGAAATGTTTGGCAGCGAAGATTTGGCGAAAAAACTTTCAAGAAGGAAAAGAGATGTATTTTTAAACTTAATTAAAAATTATGAAAATGTATTGTATGATGATGTACTCCCAACTTTTAAAAGATTAAAAGAAAATGGCAAATTAATCGCAATAGCAACAGCTTCTCACAAAGAAGAAGCAAATGCTATTTTAAAACCAGTCCTTAAATATATAGACTTTATTTCAACAACTTATGAAACTAAACCAAAGCCAGAACCAGATGTTGTTTTAAATGTAATTAATCACTTTAAAATAGACAAATCAAAAGTAATATTTATAGGCGATACTGTTTATGACTGGTTGTGCGCTGTTAATGCAAGAGTAAAATTTAAACTAATTGACAGAGAAAAAAGAATACATTTAAAATCCTTAGAAGAAATTATTGATATATAAAAACTTTAAATAATAATTTTATGAAGGCAATAAAATATGTGTTAGGAGTATTATTATTTGTTTTTGGACTATTATTAATTTCTTTTGCAGCAAATGGTTTTGAGACTGTTATAATCACATCTTCTATATTCGCTCAATATATAGGCAGTCCATTAGCTTTTCTTGACGCATTCACAACGCTATTAAAAGATCCTGAATATTCTATATATTTAGTAAGTTTATTTTTAGGTCTATTTATGTGTATTTATAGCGGCGCTGTAATCAGAGTATTTTCAACTAAAAGATTAATATATGGCCTTATAGCATCGTTATTATTGGCATTGTTGTGTACTTTTGTTTACCTAATATTATTAAACATATCTTTATGGAATTCAGTTTTAGGCTTTATAGGATTATTATTGTTTATAGGTTTAATTCTGGTTAGTATATTATTCGTTATTTCAACACATAAACATGAAACTTTTCCATACTTTGACACCAATCTCTTAGACAAACGTATATTTTATTTATTATTTTGTTTAGCTGGATTAATATTTTTACCATTGATAAATGAAAATTTAAGCATCTTAGTTTTAATTTTAATGGGCGTATGTGGTTATGTTTTAGCGAGGTGATTAAGTGAATATTTTTATAGTATTTTTAGTTTCATTTGTTTTTTGCTTTGTTTTTTACAATTTAATTAATAAAATTCTTGGAAAAAAATTTATCGAAAATTATCTTTTTTTTCTCATATATGGGATTCAATTTGATGTAGAAAAAATAATAAAAAAATTAGAGTTTTTATCAAAAAACATTTCAATACTCAATGAAGTTACCTTTTATAGCGCATATGGACTATTATTATTCATATACAGATTTTGGATAGATAAAAACATAAGCGTAATGAAAGAAATATTATATTTAATAAGTGGAATGATAATAAACTTTATAATTTCCTTGCCTT
>CAZMYQ010000006.1:0-12269 GCA_964570545.1 uncultured archaeon
ATTCCATCAAAAAATATTAACTCTCCCTTAAACGAATCAAAATATATTTTAACTTCTTTCCCATTTTCTGCGCAAGTACCATATGCTTTATAGATTGGATAATATTTCAAACACAGAGATGCTATTTCATTGAAACTAATGATATTTGCTAATATCTCGAGAATTTTGTTTTTTAACTTATATTTCTTCAAGAAACGATATATCTGATCTTTAGTAGTGTTGACCCTAAATGATACAATTTCCATTAAACTTTAACACTAACATATTTATTTTAATGTTATTCTGGTTTTCCTTCTCTAAATTCTTTTGCCTTTTTAATCAAATCTAGATATTGCTCTCTTTCTCTTAAAGGCTTTGTAATTCCTTCTTCTGCTAATTTTATCCAAATTGGTTCTCCATCTGCTGATTTCGCTCTTTTTAATATGTTTAAAGGTTTCTTTTCTTTTAACGCTTTATATAAGTCCAACTTATTTTCTGCTTCTTCTATTGGATCAAAGGAATCATCGTCAGAATCACCCCCCAAAGGAGCCAAAGGAGATAAACTACCATTTTTATTTGAATTGTTTTCATTTTCATTAAAAGAAAAAGAAGAAATGCTAGGAGAATCTGCTAGTAAGTCATCTAATAAATCATCTTCGGATTTTTTCTTATTAGTATCTTCTGGTGGTTGAGGGGCAGGAGATGGTGAATCTTCATTTAGTAAATCATCTAACACATCATCACCACTGCTTTTTTCCTCTTGTTGGTTATTAAATGGTTCTTCGTGCTTAGGCGGACTGCCAAAAGAGCCGTTATTTTGTTGTGGAGGATAAAACATATTTCCTATTAGGAAGTATATAATACCCATCGCTAAAAAGATAATTCCATTTATGAATTGATTAGAAGTTAAAAATAGTATTCCAATTACGCATAAGATAACTGTTAATACAATTCTATTTGCTACGACACCCACAATTGCTTTAGATAAAGGAGATTCTGAAACAGATCCATAAAGTAATCCTATGGTAAATGAACCAATTAAATACCAAATATAATTTTGCCCAAGTTGTGTTGGCCCATAGTAATACAATACAATAGGTATAACAAATGTCAGTAAAATGAAAATAACATCTCGAAGCATTAATATATTTTAAATTAGTAATTATTATTAATACGGGCCCGTGGCGCAGCTTGGACAGCGCGTCGGGTTGCGGACCCGAAGGTCGTGGGTTCAAATCCCACCGGGCCCGCTCAAAGCAATATATATTAAAAACTATATTTTAAATAATAGTTGCGGCGGTGCCCGAGCGGTCAAAGGGGGCGGGCTTAGGACCCGTTGGCTTAGGCCTGCGTGGGTTCGAATCCCACCCGCCGCATAGTGTTTTAAGACTTCTAATTTCTAATATATAAATCTAATCTTATTATATTTTGATGTACATTGATGAGAATTATGTCCCCCATGTAGAAGACATAATTTCTATACTAGACGTTGAACCAAAAACAGAAAAAGTTCTAGAGCAAGTTGCAGCAGAATCATCAATAGGAACTTGGACTGACATAAAAACAATGCTTCCAGAAATTCCAAAAAGATTAGCGCCTAAAGTTTACGAAATTGGAGAATACGTTAAAATAGCATATAAATATGAATCTTTAGATTGTTCAAACATTCCTGTTTTCTTAGCAAGCGTATGTGGAAATATATTTGGTATGAAAGTTTTAGAAAAATTGAGAGTTTTAGACTTAATAATACCTACAAAAATGCAACAATTATATAAAGGACCTCAATACGGTATCGAAGGAATAAGGAATACACTAAAAATCTATGACAGACCTTTATGTGGAACTATTGTTAAACCAAAAGTGGGATTACCAACAGAATATCATGCAAGAGTAGCATATGAAGCATGGGTCGGCGGTGTAGATATTGTTAAAGATGACGAAAACTTAGGAAGCCAAGTTTTTAACCAATTTGAAGATAGATTATATAAAACTTTGGAAATGAGAGATAAAGCACAAGAAGAAACTGGAGAAAAGAAAATGTATATGATAAATATTACGGCACCTTACAGGGAAATGGTAAGAAGAGCCCAAATGGTCGAAGATGCAGGAAATGAATATATGATGGTTGATGTTGTATGTGTTGGTTTCTCTGCACTCCAATCTTTAAGAGAAGAAGGATTCAAATTAATACTTCACGCACACAGAGCTATGCACGCAGCAATGACTAGATCAAAAGATTTTGGAATTTCTATGTTAACTTTAGCTAAGTTATATAGATTAATTGGTGTTGATCAACTACATATAGGTACAATTGTTGGAAAAATGGAAGGTGACGCAAAAGAAGTACTCCAAATTAGAGACGCAATAACAAAAGACGAAGTAGACGAATTTGGAGAAATTCAAAAATGGGTTTTAAAACCTGTTATGCCAGTATCTTCAGGTGGATTACATCCAGGGCATGTGCCAGATTTATACAAATACTTCGGAAAAGACGTAATAATGCAATTTGGTGGTGGAATCCACGGACACCCAAATGGAACTCAAGCAGGTGCTCGAGCAGTACGTCAAGCGATTGATGCAACATTACAAGGAATTCCTTTAGAAGAATATGCTAAAGATCACGAAGAATTGAGAAAAGCCTTAGAAAAATGGAAAGGAGTTAAGTTTTAATCTTTTATGTTAATTATTATTTCTTTTGTGTTTGCATTGTAATGCGAACATACTGTTACTCTTCGTTTTAAGTATTTATGTTTTATAATAAGGAATGGTCCTTGTTTTTTGTCAAATATGTTTGAGTCAATTTTAATGTTTGATATGTTTAAATCGTTTTCGTATACTCTTTCTCTTATTTTATCTATATTTATTCCATTTATTTTTATCATTGCTCCTTCGCAAATAGTATAATTTTTGTTTGGATCTTTAGATATTTTTGATAATAATTCTCCAATTTCAAAATTAATAGCCGTAGTTAAATCTATATAAGATGACTTTATTGTATTTACTGCTGTAAAAAATAGAAATACGCCAGATAAGACAACTACAAGAATTACTATTAAACCTAAGAGAATTGCACCTCCAATTAAGACTAAAAATTTTTCTATACCTTTCATTAAAAGATAAAAAGATTAAAATAAATATTAAGGATTATCTATTTTTGCTGTAAGTAATTACTATTTTATCACTATTTGGATCGTATTTTGCGCAAACTTGTATTTTTTGTACATCTTTGTCTCCTCTTGTTGTTACACAATCACCATCTATCTTTAAATCAGGATGATTTACTTTAAATTCCACATGTTCAATAGAAGTCCAATATTTAATGGTGCTTTTACAAATTTGACCTGTTGCTTTAAGTTTAGTATTTTTCTTACAAATTTGAGATCCTGGTGCATTATATGCTTCATCTATTATAGATTTAGTTGCTTTTAAAGTATCTTGCGCAGGTGGTTGTACCATATTTATAATACCAAGTAATAAAGCAAGAACTGCTCCAGCGATAACTGCGTATATTAACAAATTAAAAACCGTACCTGCTTGGCCACGAACCATAAGAATATAATTTTTAATCTATATATATTAAATTTATATTAAACATCAATAATTTATACGTCAGTTACTTATACTTTACATATTTAAACTTGTTTTTTCGCAAAAATTTTTTGTTTAGTAATTATGTACTATCATAGAATGAAATAAGTATAAATATGTATAAAATTAATCACTTTCATTGAAGATAATTATAATTTTATCATTATATGGATCGTATTTTGCGCAAACTTCTACATTCTTTATATCTTGATTATTTTTAGTAGTAACACAATCACCCTCAAGCTTTAATTCAGGATGAGTTGCTTTAAATTCTACATGTTCAATAGACGTCCAATATTTGATAGTTTTTTTACAGATTTGTTCTGTTGCTTTAAATTCGATATTTTTCTTACAAAATTGAGATGTTGGCGCCATATATGCTTCCTCTACTACGGATTTTATTTCTAATTTAGTTGGAAATGGTTCAGGAAGGCAAGAGCCCCAACAACAAATACAAGTTGAAGTTAAAATATATATAATTGTATATAATAATATTAGAATTCCAAAGAGCGTTGTAAAATATCCTTTCATACTAATTATAATTTTTAATCTATATATATAATTTTTCAAACAATTAAAATAATGGACATTAAACTTAGTGAATTATTAGCAAAAAGGATATACACACAAAAAGGCAATTTCGTAGGTACAGTTGAAGACGTAGTTCTTGATTTGATGGAAAAAAAGATTGCATACATCAGTTTAGTTCCAATTGAAGGAAAATCACAATCAGAATTGGTTAGAATATTTAGAGAAAAAGTTATTCCTTACGATAAAGTAATTTCTGCGGCAGAAATTGTAATAGTAGCAGATGATTATAACAAAAAACCACAATAGTTATCTTTTATTTATTATTTTTTAATCTTTCCATATGATATGAAACTACTAAGCTCAACAACTTTTGAGATAATAAAGTTAATCCACTTTGTAATTCTATAGCATTAATCTTAAACTCGTGTGGATGATATATCTCTATGTATGTTGGAACAACGAGAGATACTATTCTAAACAAATCAGAAACTGATTCGACAACAATATCTACGTCTACAAATCCAGCATAAGAATTATCTTCTTTTTCAGGACCAACGACATCTATATATTTTATTTCTATCCAATCAAAACCTTTTAATAAAGATGCTATTTCATCCAATGCTTCTTTTACATCTTTTTCTGAATTTCCAAAAACTTCAAACGCTAATCTGACTCCAAATTTATTTTTTTCTCTATTAGCAACATATGCACTTAAAACAGTTCTTGATAAATAATATTTATCTCCAATTTTTTTTACTATTCTATATTTTAAAAGTTCTTCAAGTAAAGATTTTACTTTTTCTTTGTCTAATTCAGTATATTCTGAAATTTCGCTTAATGTATGATTTCCTTCATAAATTGCAGAAGTTATTAAAAAATGTTCTTTTGAAAACTCATAAGCCATAAACTTATATAAATAACAAAGAATATATTAATAATAAGTTGCGGGGGTGCCCGAGCGGTCAAAGGGGGCGGACTCAAGATCCGTTGGCTTAGGCCTACGTGGGTTCGAATCCCACCCCCCGCACGTGCCGGGGTGGCCGAGTGGTAAGGCGCGGGACTTGAGATCCCGTTCCCGCTTTGGGAGCCAGGGTTCGAATCCCTGCCCCGGCGCTATTTTAAAGCCTTTTTTCTGATTTAAAATTAATTTTTAAAATTCATAATTACATTCATTAAATTTCTATGATATATATAGCCATACGTTGGGATTAAAAATTCTGAAAATTTTTTATTTTTTTCATTTATTCTAGCATTTTCATGTTTGACTAAAAAAACACAAGGATGACTTTTATGATTGCCGTCGATAGAAGATGTAGTATGGTCAGCGCCGATAATAAGAATATCAAACTCATCTTTAATTATCGAAATTAGTTCTTTATCTATTCTTTCAATAAATTCTTTTTTTTCTACGCGTTTTTTATCATGAGATAACGAATCTGTACCTTTAACGTGTATAAATACAAAATCATATTTATTTTTCATTTTTAGGACTGTTTCTGCTTTTGCTCTTAAGTTAGTATTTACAGTTCCTGTAGCACCACTTACTTTAATTATACTTCCACCTATAAACTTTGCAATTCCTTTGTATAATGGAGCGCCGGCAATACAACACATAGACAAACCATACTTATCTTTAAATGAAATTGGTTTTTTTAATAATCTCCCACATCCACGAATTAGTAAGTAATTTGCTGGTAATAGACCTTCCAGTTTTCTAAGTTTATTGTATTTGGACTTATTTAATATTTTATGTACTTTAATTAGCCATTTGTCTAATTCTTTACATATTTTATTTGGTTTTACTCCAATTTTATGGGGATCGTTTCCACAATCTAAAGATAAATTTAACTCATCTTTAATTATTAAGATTCCTCTATGTTCAACTGTGTGGATAACTTCAAATCTATCATCAATCTCGTTAATTTCTTTACACAACTCTTCAATATATTTTCCATTTCTTCCTGCACGTCTATCAATAATTGTTAAATTTTTATCAACTGTAGCAAAGTTAACTCTAAAGTAATACCAATCTGGATTTATTTTGTCAAAATATCCTAAGGCTTCATATATTCCTCGTCCAAAATACCAACTCTCTATATTATAGCCAAAAATTTCTAAATGTGCAGTTTCACTTTCTGGTTTTTCGCCTATATTAGGTAAAGGGTATGAAAAAAGAACGTCTGAATCTTTTAAAACTTTGTCGAAGTTCGGCGTTTTTGCCATTTTTAAGGGTGTATTTTTGCCAACGTCATATAAACCATCGAGAATAACTAAACAAACTTTCATAAAATTTTTTAATTAGAAAATAATAAATTAAAGTATCTTATCTTCAATAACTTTAATTACTATTTTATATGGGATGTTTAGTTTTATTTTTTTTACTCGGCCATCGTATTTTGAAGAAATATATCCATAAAGTTCTAATTCATTTAAATATTGTCGCACCCACCGTTCACTCACAGGACGTTTTCCAAGTTCTAAACTTAAGTTATAATATGTTTTATATATATCAGCAACAGATACATAAGGATCTTCATAAGGGTTTCTTTCCAATAGATTTTCGGAAATCTTAGCCAAACTATATACAACGAGACGCATAGTATAAGGTAGGACGCATAAATATTCGATAACTATATCTCTTTCTGCTAAATCTTTTGCTTTTTCCACATGGTCTATTCGTACCCTTTCTGCACCTTCTTCTTCAGCAATATCTCCTGCTCTTAATAACATTTGAATTGCCAAACGTGCGTCTCCAGATTGATAACCAACATATGCTGATATATACGGAACAACAGAGTAATCAACAACATCTTCAAAGAATGCTAACTCTACTCTATCATTTAAAATATCTCTTAATTCCTCCGTATTATATGGAGGAAATATTATTTCATATCCACACAATGCGCTTCTCACCGCAGGATCTAGTTTTGATTTGAATTTTACATTATTTGTTATTCCAATTATTGAAAAAGAAATTTTATATTCGTGCGACAATCTACTTAAAGCATAAATAGAACTATTTATATTTTGTATTTTATCAATTTCATCCAAAACTAAGATAACTTTTATATTATTTTCTTTAATATATGAACTGATTTCTTCAAGATCAGATGCTATATTAAATCTTCTACCAATTATTGAAACTATCTTATGAAACGTTTGTGTCAACCCACAATTGATGTAAATACTTTCTACATTTAGTTTATTTTCTTTATTTAAAGATTCAATTTCATTTAAAATATATTTTATTGTTAATGTTTTTCCAGTACCAGGCCCTCCATATAGGAACATATTTATTGGAGTATTGCTTTTAAATATAGAAATTAGTTTTCCTGTAATTTCTCGTATTTGTTTTTCTCTATGAAATATATTTTGAGGCATATAATAGGGAAAAAGTGCGTCTCTATTCTTAAATATAGTATTAACTCCTAATGATTTTTTGATATAATCTTTTAAATCCATAATAGTTTTATCAATCTCAATTATAAATTAATATATAAAACATTTGTTTAATAATTATTATACAATTGGTTAAGGTGGTCTTTATGATGGAAAACCCAAACCTAGAAGTATATTACGTAGTTAAAATAATTGCTGATAAAAATGGAATAGATGAAGAGTTAATTTCAAAAATAGAAAATTATGGAGATGTAAAAGTAACTAATAAATTAATTGAAATAGTTACAGACCCAGTATGTGCTAAAAAAATAGAAAAAATATTAAGAGATAAAAATGTAAAAATATTATCAAAAGTAATTCCAAATAGCGTATTAAGCATTTTAGAAGAATATGAATATGTATTAAATTAATCTAAAAACTCCAGGTCTTGGTTCAATAACTTCAGGCTCAGAAACTAATTGTTTAAATCTTAAAATACTTAAAACTAAATCTTTATCTAATTTAGTTTTTTTACAAATTTCGTTTAGAGAGACACCTTCTTTATTTTGTTCCAACACATTTTTTATCTTATTCCAATACTTGTTTATAGTCATTCTCCAAATTAATATATATTTCTTATCATCTTCAGAATAAAACCCATACAATGAATTTTTATCAATGTAATTTTGATATTCTTTAGCAAATTTTTCAGCATCTTCTTTTGAATCAAACATTTTTACTTCAAAGTATTTTACTTTTGTATTTTTCTTTTCTTTATTTTGGGATTTCTTTTTTACCTGTTGAGGCGATTTAGATTTCAATTCGTAAGATATTTGCTTTTTAATAATTGAATTGTCAACCAATAGATAAATTCCATCTGCTAATTTTATTTTTATATATCTTTTATTTTCCATAAGAATCTTTGTTTTGAATAATATATATAACACCAAATAAATATTTTAATAACAAAGAAACGGAGGAATCTATATGGCAACCAAAAAAGTTAAATATGCAGGAAAATTTGGTCCAAGATATGGATATAAATTAAGAGTTAAGTACAACCAAGTAAAGGAAAAATGGTATACTAACAGAGATTGTCCTTACTGTAAAGGAAGATTATACAGGCTCGCAGCAGGAATATATGAATGTTCGAAATGTGGTAAAAAATTTGCAGGTGGTGCACACTATTTTAGAACAGACGCAGGATTAGCAGTATTAAAAGCTCTAGAAAAGAAATAATAAGGTGATATGAATGTATCAATGCATATTTTGCGGAAAAATTTATGAGAAACTAAATGAGTTGAGAAGATGCGAATATTGTGGGGGAGACATATTCCAAAAGATTCGACCTCCTGGATTAGAAAGAAGAATTAAAACTGATTAATTTTTCCTTTTATTTATGATGATTACGCCCACCATCTGATTTTATGATGACAGCGACGTGTATCTGATTCTGTCATTAAATAGAATAAATTTTTAGAATTTTGCTTATTTTCTTTGATTTGAACTTGTTAATGCGTTAATAGAAAGATAATTAAAAAATAGGATTATTGGTTTGGATTGGATTTCTTTTGTCCTAAAGCCTTCTTTCTTCTTTTTTCAATAATTTTTCTTTCTTGGTTAATTATTTTTTGTCTCCATGGTCTAAATGATATTTTTCTGTGTTTTGCACATGAAATACATGCATATCCTTTGACTACTCCTTGTAAGTATGGTAAGTTTTCAAATCTTGACCTTCTATATACAGGAACTGCATGAGACCTCTTTATTTCTCTACCACAATAAATACATGTTATTCTTTTTTCTTTCATAATTATCACCCTATTCGTTTAGCACAACACATTTAAACAAAACACAATCTATAATTGGTGCTATTTTCTTTGAGGCTTCTACAATCTTTCTCTGAATTTCTTTATCTAAAAATGCTTTCATTATTTCATCTTTTGATTTATTCTTATAATAATCATAAATTATTTCTTCTGCTATTTTTCGTATTGCTTTCTTTTGCTTTTGTCCAATTTTAACTGCTGTTATTACATAAACATAAGATTTTAATTTAACATTATCTTTTGTATAGTCTCTAATTATTACTTCTACCTTTGATATTCTTCTTCTTGCTAAATATCTTGAAATTTCATTATTTGTACTTCCTACTGAATGCCAATCTGTTTCTGCATTATTTCCATTAACTTCTTTTATTCTAAATTTTAAGAATAATGGGGAGAATCTACTTCCTCCTATCGCTGAGTGATGTATTGTCGCAATTCTTCCTATTAAGTCTTCAGGTTCTTTTGCTGGTACTAAACAAATTCCAGGTCTTCCCAAACATTCTGGTCCATACAAGTTAAACCATCTTTTTAACTTCCAAGGATCTATCTTTCTTCTTACTTTCTTTGCCATCTAATCACCTCATTAGATTTAAATCATACCGAGTAAGGTCTTAACTTTATCTTTATCATATTTCCAGTCTGGAGGCAATTTTCCCACCCTTCTGTAGTATTTCTCCAATCTTCTTATTTTACTTAGGCACAAATCCAAACCTCTTTTGTTGTGTAAGTCTTTTTTGTGCTTTTCTAAATGTCTATATAATATAATTGATTTTTTCCATAAATTAACTAAATCTTCAGGCACATAATATTCTTTATCTCCTCTTTTTATTGTAACAGTGTACTTAATTCCATTTTCTTCTAGTATTTCTGTAATTCTTTTTCCTGTCAATGCTCTAACACTTGGAATTCCATATTGATCTCTTAATATAGTTCCAATCATTGCTGACGAATATCCTTTTTTACCTAACTCTATAACTAAGTTTTCAATTTCTTCAGGAGGTACTTTACACCATTCTGGTTTTACTGTAACAGGAGGTTTCTTTGACCCAGATTTTCCTTTTCTTCTTGCATGCATTCTAGCCATTATGATCACCTTAGCTTTTCTTTAGTAACTCCATCTTTTGAGATTATATATAACTCATAGTCTTTTATATCTTTCTTTATTATATTTTTTATTGTATTATTTAATAAATTAATAGCATCTTCTTTTGTTTGAATCTTTTTATAGTTATCTGCTAAATATTTTAATAAATCATCTGCTTTGTATCCAATTGCCCATGCTTTACATTTGATATATTCTCCAGCGCATCCGAATCTATAAAGTGCTGGCTTACCATCTTCACAAGTTGCTAACAATATGTTAATTCCTAACGGACGCGTTCCAACAAATAATGTAAAGCTATGTATATATTTTGATATTTCTAATATTAATTCTTTTAAAGTTGGTATCTCTCCCTTTTTATATTCTTCTATTGAAATATAATCTATAATGTGATTTATTGCTTGCACTGTATCGCCATAAAGACCTGAAATACCTATTAAATATTTATCATCTATATTATATATTTTTTCATAATTTTCGCTATCAACTAAATTGTTTAAAGGAGTCTTATCAGCGAACATTAAAACTCCATCTTTAAAGGTTATTCCAATTACCGTTGCACCTTTCTTCGCAGCTTCTTGCGCATATTCAACTTGATATATTTTTCCATCAGGACTGAAAATATATGGACTCCTATCATACGCCAAACGATCCGCCATTAATTAAGTTATAGAAGATTATATATTTTTGTTGAAAATATGTATTGATAGTCATAGATAATTATTGATCATTTTCATCATCTTTGGGATTATATCTATAATGTGTAGCTATATTATACCAATGTCCGGATGGATACGGATTGGATGAATTGCTGTTTGGTTTTTTATTTTGATTATCGGATTTTTGGTTGTCTGTATTACCTAAATTTTGATTCCATCCATAATGTGTAGCTGGGCCATACCAATGCGATGGAGTACATCCAGTACCATATTGGTTTTGATTATTTCCACTATTCGGCGGTGCTCCACTTGGAGGCAGCGGAGGAGGTGGTGGAGGATTATTAAATGATTGATTATTACTTGGCGACCTTGGAAATAGATAAGAATTACCCAAAACAAAAGTATGTAAACTAACAAGTGCTTTGTTTAACTCATTTATGCTTGATGCTTTGCTTATACGATCTTCTATATTAGACAATTCTGATATTAAATTTTGTTGATTACGGGGTATATAATACCTAATTTGAGAACATATATTTTTAGCATATTCTCTACATGTATATAAAAAATCTTCTTTAGATTGTTCTTGAAAATGATAAAAACTAGGAGTATTGCCTGTAACTATATTGTAAAGATCTCCCAATATAGATATAATTGACTGCTTATACTTTCCAAGCTCATCATCACTCAACAAATCAAAACTACTTAAACCAAGCTTCTTTTGAATTTCTTCTATATCTTTTTCAGTAATTTTTTCTTTCTTCATTTTGTTAACTAATTGAGCAATAGCAAGGGCAGCCTTTGGGTTTGGAGATTTATGATATATATCTTTAAGCATATTGAACATCAATTCGTTGTCTTTTAATATTTCCACTTCTTGAGTTGTACCAGTTAAAGGATTTTCCCAATGTACGATAACAGTCTTTTCGTCTTTCTTAGGTTTAATCATTGACTTTATATGTTCGGTAGATGCTTCAAATCCATCTCTTAAATATTGACTAAATTTTTGTACCCTTTCTACGTTTGGTGGTGGTAGACCTTCAAAAGGATTGCTCGAAAACATTGATCTTGCACCTTGAGGAGTAAACATAATTGATAAGAATATTCCAGCTAATAGAATAGCAACGGCAAGCCCTTGCAATCCCATAAGATAAATACTTAATAAATAATCCAATTGATGATGAAGATTTTGAAAAGAATATT
>CAZMYQ010000007.1:0-11954 GCA_964570545.1 uncultured archaeon
TGGCGTTCCAATATTAATAATCGTTGGAATTATAATTATATTAATTGTAGTGATTAACTTTGAAAATAGCCATAGAGACAATTTTGATAAAGAAATTTATTTAGAACCATATATAAAAATGATGATTTCTGATATAAACTCTTCAAAATCAATTGCTCTGATTTGCGATAGTAGTACTAGTTATATAATACAAGAATGTGTAAATATGGTATACTACATATCATTTTTGAATAATAAAAGTCTTGGAGTGTTTTTCATAGATAAGAATCACGATATTTGTCAGGGATGGTATTCTCCTGAAAAATTGCCAATAAATTCTTTAAAAGATTTGAATAAACTTTCATTTTTTGATGGAAACATATCTTCTTGTGAAAATATATGGAATAGTTATAACTTAAAAATTAAATTATATTATGCTCCTGATTTAAATGTATATATCAACAAAAATACTTATGTTTATTATTTACCTATAAAGAAAATTCCAGAATATAACTTCATATTTGGTTATTATTTCAAGTCAAATTTTAACATTAAAATTGATGAGAAAAAATTAGAAAAATTGAAGGATTTAAATTTACCTAACTAAACCCCTCATCTTCCTACCTGCACAAGTTCTTCCTCTAAATACTCTTCCTCTATCGTTGATTATCCAAGCATATTCTTTTCTTGCTTGGATTGCTGGGTGGTGTGGGTCAACTAAAATAACTTCGTACCATTTGTATTTACCATCTTCACCAACATAATATGAGTTTAATACTTCCATGTTTGGATATTTTCTATTTGCTCTTTCTTCCGCAATTAATTGTTTTGATTTGGCTCTTGTTTTATGATTGATACCCATTCTTTTAGGTCTTCTTGCAGGAGGTCTTGTAAAGTGTCCGTGTCCTTTTCTAACTCTTACTCTTACTACAATAATTCCTTGTATTGGTTTCCATCCTAATGCTCTAGCTCTTGCTATATTTGTTGGTCTTTCTACTCTTACTATCGTAGGTTCTTTTCTCCATTGAATTAATCTTTGTTTATAATGCTCTGGTTTTTCTTTGTATTCTCTTTGAATTATTTCTCTCACATATTTTAAATATCCCACAAAATCACCTCAATTTTAAATATATTTATAGTCCTGAGTACCGTACATATATTATTAGTTTTTTGTTATATATTTTAGTTTCTTATTTTTAAACCATAGTTACATAATAAATATAACTATTGCTTAAATATAAGATAATGGCTAATATTGATAGACTTGCTTGTGTTTTTTTCGCTATGTTATTTTTGACATCTATGATATTTGGATTTGGATATTATTCTCAAAAAATAATAAACGAAATTCAAAACTATGATAAAAACGAACCAACTTCTTATTTATTTTATCAATTTGGGTGTGGGCACTGTGCTGAGGTTATGAGCAACCCTGCTTATCAAGAATATAAAAATATTTGTGGTATAAAAGAAATTCAAATAACTGAAGATATTCAAACATTAGTTGATGAAATATGTAATAAACATAAAGTACTTTATGTAAATCCTGTGTTTTATGTTAAAACAAAAAATAAAGATTTAGTATTATGTGGTAAAGATATAATTCCTGAATTGAAATGTAGAGTAAAATATCATTATTGCGGCGTGGATCAATGTACTAAAATACATCCAGATTATAACAAAGAACCTATGTCTTATGAAAAATTAATTAAGAACAGAGATTGGATTTCTATGTTTATTTTAACAACTATAATTGCTGCTACGGATTCAATAAATCCATGTATAATATCTATTCTAGCATTTTTGTTAAGTCAACTTCTAATTGCTGGAAGTAAAAAAGAAGTTTTAAAATATGGATCTATGTATATAATTGCTGTATTTGTTTCTTATTTATTGTTGGGTTTAATAATCTATTCGTTAGGCGTAAGTATAGCAAATTTGAAATTATATTCTACGATTAAACCTATTTTAGTATCTATTTTAGTGATTGGTTTGTTAATATTTGGTTTAATAAATATAAAAGATTACTTTGCGTATGGTGTTGGAATATCATTTAGAGTTCCAGATCAATTCAAACCTTTAATTAAAAAATATGCTACTCAATTTACAATTAGCGGAGTTATTATACTCGCTGTGTTAGTAACTATAATTGAATTTCCATGTTCTGGTGCAATGTATGCAGGATGGTGCTTTTTGATGTCTCAATTCAACTATTCTATATTAGAAGTTTTAATTTGGTTAATATATTACAATATTATTTTTGTCGCTCCTTTGATTTTATGTACTGCTTTAGTATATAAAGGTTTAGATGTTAAAAAAATTGATGAGTTTAGATTAAAATATAGACATATTGCACGTTTAATTATGGGCTTAGCATTTGTACTTTTAGCAATATTATATATTGCCATGTACTTTATACCTTTTTAAACACTTCTAGTTTCAATCATTTATTTTAATATATATTTTTAGCGATATATTTTTATGAGTGACATTAATTCACTTTTACAAAAAGTTCAGACAGAAATGGAAAGAGTAAAAGCCAAATTTGATGCTTCTGAAGGAAATGAAGATAAAATGGCCTTATTTGGCATAGCAAATGCAGCAAATATTTCACTCTATATTATACTTAGATCAGCTAACGGTCAACTATTAAATCAAGCAGAAGTCGATAGATTAGTTTCTAGATATTATCCACCAGAACTTAGAGATGCATTTAGAGAATTAATTTTAGTTATTCTTTTGGCATATGTTGAACATATTATTAAAACTGTTCTTAATATTCAAAAAGTTAAGTCATTATCTCCTGAAGAAGTTAAAAAATTACAATTTGAACTAACAAAGAAATTCTTTGTAGAAGTGCTTCCAACATTTGAAGATGAAAATTTAAAAAGAGTAGCAATTTACATACAAAAAACATATTTTAGTTAATTAATTTCTATTATATTTTTGTCTTTATCCAATATCCATGTTTTTACTTCTTCACAATAATTTTTCAAAATGTTTTTTAAGTCATTTTCTATGTCCTCTGCTTTGTTTGTCAAAGTTTCAACTATAAATAATATATTCTTAGAATTTTCTGTAACTTTTACTCTTTCTGCATCTCTCCAATTAAATCTTCTAGTAATTACTCCTTCTTCATCTTTATATACGACTTCTCCTATTGATGGTTTTTTTGGTTCTATTTCACCGATGACTAACACTGGTTTCTCGTTTTTTGCAAAAGTTAATTTTACATTTCCAGATATTTTATCAAAATCTATACATCTACAAGGTACAAAATATTTCAACGATATGTACTTAACTATTTCATCATGCAGACCATGTATTGGTATATCTTTATGCATTTTGAAATGTTTTAACATATTTTCTAAGTGAGTTTTGTATCTTAACGCTCTAATCTTGGAATATACTAATTTCCATTCATATATTTCTCTTATAGATAATAGGTTTTCTGGGACTTCAAAATTTTTTATTAAATCATATAATTCTTGGAGTTTACCTTCGTGATTAAAATTTTTTGCCAAACACACACAGATTTTTAAATTAGGATTTAAATTAAATATTTCCTTATCAATTTCAATCTTCATTATAATAAATTGAGTCGAATATATTAATTTTATGGCTGTTAGTTGGCTAAGAATAAGATATTTTTTAAGAGTTACAGAAGATAATGAATTAATTCAGGAAAAAATAAAGGAATTTTTAGGCATAGAAAAATTTAATAAAATCCAAGTCAGCGAATTTGAAGGTATTCATAAAAATAAATTTAAAATGATTGAAATATGTATCAAAAGAAAAGATTTAGAAAATATTTTAAAGAAATTTCTTAAGAGTTTGGATAAATATGATAAAAAAGAACTTCTTGAAAAGACAGAATTGTTTATTAGAGAAGATTTGGGTGTTTTGTATTTGAGTGTTGATAAACAAAAGTTTTTGCTTGGAGAATTAACTCTATCAGGACGGGATAAGATTCAATTTGCTTTCAAGTTGATAACTTATCCTGGAAAGTTAGAAAAGTATTGTGAATATGTTAGAAATTTATTGGAAGAATAATTAAAAATAAAAAACTTACAAAATAGATTTTAATTGAGGATATTTCTCTACTAACTGTAATCTTTTTACCACATTTACTGCGTTCCATAATATTGAAACTGTTAATAAAATACCAGTACCTGAGGCCAATGCTCCGAAACAATCTCCGATAGCTGCTAAAACAGCTACTAATATAGATCCGACAAAAGTTAAATATGGGATGTAAGCATCTAATACTCGCTTTATGAACTCTTTACTTCTTCTCATTCCTTGAACGTAAATATTTACAGATGTTAACATTTCAGCTAGAGCGCTGGATCCTTGTCCAGCGACTTCTATCCACATTAGTCCAAATATTATTGCTAGTCCTATCATTCCAATTGTATATATTGCCATGTGTAAAATTGTTAGCCCTATATATGACATATCTATATGTCCTTCCAATATATTTTTCATCATAGTTTCAAAATCATATGTCTTATATTCGTGCGCATATCCTGGCATTGTAAAGAATATAGTTAATCCATGCAATCCTGTTATTGCTCCAATAAAGGTCAATAGTGAAAACATTGCTGCTGCAAAAATTACTGGAATATTTGAGACATACATTAATCTTAATGGAAATCCTTGGGATGATGCTCCTGCACGATAATCTCTAACAATAGGTATTAGAACATACATGCTTTCTAAAATACATACTAAAACAAATATTGCTACAGTTACTGTAATCTTAATTATTGGTAGCAACATTAATGTAAATTGCTGGGCTGTGTAATAACTGAATAGGGCACCAATAACTGCTATAAATTGGTGTATTAATCTTTCTGAAACATTTGCTGCAATGAATAAAGATAACGCAGAATATATTCCATATTTATTACATAAATCATCAAAGTATAACAATAATATAGAACCTAATGCAATTTGAATTGCTACGATTAATTCGTATCCTGGTATTACTGGAATTCTATGTCCAAATATCCATAATAGTGCTTCTATAAAACACATTACTACGGCAAAACCTTTTGCTATTGTTGTATATCTTGCCTTTCCAACAGGATCTGTTATTTTAATTGGTATTATTCCGGATCCAACAAATAATTGAACAAAAATATATGCTATAATTATTGGTCCAATACCTGTTGCTAATAAACTATCGAGCTTTATAGCAAATACCATGGAAAGAAATTCTAATTCTTTACTTAGATGAGAATTCGTATCATATCCTATTGGTGTTACTCCTCCCAAAATGAAATATAGCAATATCACTATTCCAGTCCAAATTATTCTTTCATCTACGCTTAATACTCTCTCAGGAGGCTTAACAGAAGGTAAAAGTTGCCCAATCTTTTCATAGATATCATATCTAAACATTAGAATGCCTAATGCTATAAACATCAATAAAAAAGGTATTGTTATTGCATAATTAAAAATCATTGTTCTTCACCTTCCAAAACCACTTTTCCACCCGCATTTTCAATTTTTTCTATGGCGTTTTTTGATGCAGATTTAACTATTACTGTTATTGGCTCATTAATTTTTCCTTTTCCTAGTAATTTTTCAATACCTAGTTGCGTTAAATTTATTTCATTTGTATTAAGTTTCTTTGCAATTTCTTGAAGTTCTCCAACGTTAACTGCGGCCACATATTCTCTTTTAGGATGTAATCTTTTCTTTTTTCCAATTTGGTTTTGGTATATTAGCTTTGTATGTCCAGATTTTGACCCTGCTTTTCCAACTCCTCCTCTGCTTCCTGCACCTCTTCTTCTTTTGGTATCTCCGTGATATGTCCTTCTACCTAATCTTTTTCTATATTTTTTTCTGTGTTTTACTACCATCTACACCACCTTTACATCATTCTATTTATTAAATCTATCATCGCTTCTTTTGGTCTTTTTCCTAATGCGCCGCCAACCTTAAAAGATTTCTTAATACCTTTTCTTTCGAAACCTTTTCTAGGGGGATGCAATCTAAATATTGGTTTTAATCCTAGGTCCTTTAATTTAATTTTTTCGTTTAATAAATCTTCGACAACTTTATCTATGCCTCCAAATTGCTCAAAATATTTTTCATCTACTCTTTTATCTCCTGGCAATCTTCCTCTTTTTAATATTAATTTTTTTAAAGTTTCTGCGTCTATTTCTCCATATGTTACGTAATCTTGAACTAATCTTAACATTCCTTCATTTTCTTTTTTAACTAAACTACAGTGATTTTTTCTTGTTAAATTTAACATCTTTAATGTGTCTTTTATTTTTCTTGGAGCGTCGACTAAACCTCTAACTAATACTACTGCATACATTTACAACACCCCTACTTTCTTTAAATCTTCTTCTGAAAACTTATTATAATAAGTCTTCTTTAGTGCGTCTATAATAGCACCACAATAGTTTATTGTAGTTCTAGTTTCTCCAATAGATCTGCTCCAAATGTCTTTAATTCCTGCTAAAGCACATACGACCTTTCCTTTATCTCCGATGACAAGACCAGTACCTCTTGGAGCAGGCAATAGCCAAATTTTTGCTGAACTATATTTACCAAACACCTTAAATGGTATTGAGTGTTGTGTACCACATCCACATTGCCAACTACCACAACCTCTAACAACTTTATTTAAGTTTAATATACTATTTCTTATTGCTTTATTTATTGCTGTATATTTGTCAACAGATTTTCCAATTCCCATTCCTACATAGCCATTTAAATTACCACATATTACAAATATTTGGTAAGAATTTTTTCTACCACTGTCTGTAACTCTAACTGTAATCTTTCTATCTAATATTGCATAATAAAAATCTGGACTTAATTTCAATATTATTTCAGGTTCTCTATATCTTATTGGTTGAGCAAATAGTTCATCTAAAGATGTTATTTCTCCTTCTAAAACTTTTTTTCCTAAAGATGTTTTTGGCTCCCAATTTTCAACATCAATTACATTTTTTGTAATTTTTCTAATTTGAATCTTACTGATGTTTGGTAATTCCATTAAATCACCTCGTCGATTTTAGCTTTTATTTCTTCAAAGTGTTTTGAAAATTCTTCAGGCTTTAATCCATTCTTTAAATATCTTGAAAATTGTCTTTTGTATTTTTCTTCATCTTCTTCTTTTAATAATTTGGCATATTCTTCAATATGTTTTCCTTGGATTCTTTCTTCAGATGGGAAACATACTTCATCGTGTGGAATATTTAAACCTGCATCAACAGCGCCTTTCAAAACTGAAAATATTGCACCGCCATGATGTGGTGTGTGAAGGCCTATATCTAAGATACATTCTTCAACGCCTTTTGATTTTGCCAATTTTCCAATCATATATCCTAATAAATATGCTGCTGATATGTTGTTTAAGTGTCCTTTATATCCTAATTTTCTTAAATCATATGTTGTTTTTGTAATTAAAACTTTGTCACCATTTGGTTCATATTCGACAATTTGTGCAATTATTATATTGTTCTTTTTTCTAACAACTAATCTTGGCTTTCCAGATAATACATATCTATATCTTTTCTTGTAGTTTGTTTTTCCTTCTCTTATCCTTTTTAATTTTTGTACATATTTAAATCTCATAATGCACCCCTCCTAATTAGTTCTAATACTTCATAAATACCTCTTTTAGATTTTATATAGTTACCTTTTGCAAGCATATACATTCTTCTATATTCTTTTTTAGTTATTACTCCTGCATCTCTTAATTTTCTCAATTGTCTTCTTATGGCTCTAATTGTTTTCATCCATTTTTCTTTCTTTGACATTCTAGCCGTAGCCTTACCTTTTCTTTTACCATGACCTCTTCTTCTTCCTTTTTTCTTTTGAATTCTTCTTATTGTTGCAGCGTGTCCATATTGTCCTTTTTTATTTATTATTTCAATTTTACCTTCTTTGATTGCTTGTCTTACATCTTCTTTCGTAACCAATTTTAAATTTGGATCATGAATTTTTATTCTCTTTTTTCCAGCTTTTACTGTTCTTCTAATTAATTCTCTCAACTTCATTCATATCCCCTCACTGGGTTTAATATTTTTATTCCTAATTCTTTTGCTTTCTTCATTATTTCTAATCTTTTCTTTAATCCAACTTGTGAAGCGATTCTAGCAGCTTCTGTTTTTGGATCAATTTTTTCTAATTCTTTAACATTATGTACTAATACTTCTTTGTATCCGCTAGGATGCAAACCTCTTACTGCTTTTGGTTGTCTATATCCAATACATGGTATTGGGCCTGCTTCTTTTAATTTTTTCCTTTTGTTTGAATATCTTCCTCTCGGCTTTCTCCAAGTATATGGATCAATACTTGGTTTTACTTTTCTGTTAGGTCCTATTATTCTTACAAATTTAGGAACTTTTCTTTTCTTTATTCTTGAACTCATTCATATCACCCATCTATGTGTAATTTTCTTTCTAGTATATATATTCCATCTTGGAATTTTCTTGGGTCTAATCTTCTTGGTTTAGTTATATTTCTTAAATTTGCTGCTGTTTGAGCAACATGTTCTAAATTGTTTCCTTCCACAATTATGGTATTTCCATTAATTTTTACATCTACATCTGGATATTTATATGTAATTCTTGGTGTTTTTTCACCTAAGTAGTTGAGTATATGAATTTCGTTTCCTTTTATTTCTACTTTAATTGGGAAGTGTTTATAGTAAATTTCTAATATATATTTCCATCCTTTTGTTACTCCTAAAATCATGTTTCTTATGTGTGCTGCAACAGTCCCTGCATTTGCTTTAAACTTACGTCTCTTTTTTATAGGTTCAACTATAATTTTGTTTTCCTCTTTTTTTACTGAAATTCCTATATTATTAAAAGTTCTTTCTAATGTACCTCTTGGCCCTTTTACAATTACTTTAGGCCATTCTATAACTACATCAACATTTTCTGGAATTTCTACTGTATACATTGGCATCACCTTAATATACAAATCCTAATAAAATTCCTCCTGTGTTTTTTTCTAATGCTTCATCATGAGTTAAAACACCATGTGGAGTAGATAAAATTAATATACCAATATCTCTTGCTGGCAAATATCTTTCTATATATTTTTGTAAATTGTCTACTTTTACAGGTAATCTGGGTGATATTGGTTTACATTCGTTAATTCTTCCTTTTAAGATTACTTTAACTTTTAATATTTGAGGACTAACTTCAATTACTTCATAGTCTTTTATGTATCCTCTTTCTTTCATTTTTTTAATAATTTCTATTAGTAATTTTGAAGCAAAATTTATTATAACTTCTTTTTTTCCTGCTCTTTCTGCATTGTTAATTTGAATCAATCCATCATGTACAGCATCTCTCTTCATATTTTTCACCTCAATCTGTCCATCCTAATTTTTCAGCATATTGGTGGAAACATCTTCTACATACCATTAAGCCATATTTTCTAATAACTGCTTTTGTTCCGCCACATATTCTACAATATACTGTTGTTTTCATTCTTCTCTTTTTTGGATTTTTCAAAATTTCCATTCTTTTTCTTTTTGAAAGTTTTGGCAATTTCTTTGCTAAATCTTCCAACTTCATACTACATCAACTCCGAACTTTTCTTTCATAAATTGTATGCAATCTTCTGCTGTAACTCTGTGTTTGTTTCCAACTTTTGCTGCTCTTAATTTTCTTCTTTGAACTCTATATCCTGGGCGTTCAAACGTTATACATACATCCATCCCAAACATACCTATTTCAGGATCATATTTTATTCCAGGCAAGTCAATGTAATCTTTGATACCAATCGTTAGAGATCTATCTGAAAACATTTTTCTACTTAATTTATAATCAACAGATTCCAAAACTCTCTTAACAAACTCTTCTGCGTCTTTTCCTCTTAATGTTACTTTTGCTCCAATTGGATCTCCAGGAGACATGTTCCATTGTTTAATTCTCTTTTTTGCAACAGTTTCAACAGGTTTTTTACCTGTTAATATTTCTAATAATTTCTTAGCCTTTTCAATTCTTTCTAAATCTGTACCAGTACCAATATTTATTGTGACTTTTTCGATTCTGATTTGTCTCATTGGGTTTTCATTGGCCAACTAAATCACCCCATTTTATTTCAGGTTCGTTTTCACCAATTACTATGATTTTATCTCTTACAGTATATACTTCCTTTCCATCGACATCTAATTTAACAATCCATGGCTTTGACATTGATCCTGGATGGATTTCTAATATTTTACCAATTTTTCCAGCAAAAGCCCCAAATAAAATGTATACTAAATTTCCTTCTTTCATTTTTATTCCTTTAATTATTTTTTGTGATGGAACTTCATATACTATTGAATCGTGTGGTTTTAAATCTGTTGAATCTAATAAAAAGTTTCTACCATCATTTGTTGTTAATTGAATCTTTCCGCCTTTAACTAATTTTTTGTTTATTATTTTACCAACTTTTATATTTTCTCCATAAGGTATTTCAACAGGATATAATCTTTCGTGATTATCTATTACAATCCTATACGCTTTTTCAATTTTATCAAATGAAACTATGTCAAATAAACCAACTGGGAATTTTGGATCTCTTCTTACTTTTCCATCTACTTTAACATATCTATTATTTAAGATATATTTAACTTCTCTCATATTTCTTGCAAATCCTAAGTAATCCCTAATTAAAACAGCCAGTGGTATACATAAATTTTTTGGGTGTGGTCCTGGTGATGGTTTTACAATCCATTTGAATTCTTTTCTTTTAATTTTTAAACATGGTGCTGCTGCTAATCTTTTTAAGTGTCTTGTTCCTCCCATATTACTCATTTTGTTCTACCTCCTTCTTTTTAATTATGCATACATTTGATGGGTGTATAGATATTGGTACTTCTGCACCCTTCATATTTTTTCTTGTCACTCCTTCAACATAAATTCTTATTTTCTTTCTATCTACTTTTGTTACTTTTCCAACATGTCCTTTAAATGCTCCTCTCATAATTTTAACAATAGTTCCTTTTTTTATTCTTTCTCTCCCTAATTTGTTTCCGTTTTCGTCGAATACTTTTGCATTGAAAAATCTCCATCTTAAGTGCAAAGGCATTTCATATATTGCTTTTCTTTGTTTCTTTGGTTGTTTTGATTTCGCCATCATTTACACCACCATTGAAGCTCTTTTTCCGATTGAAGGAAATCTCTCAACTACTTCTTTTGCAACGGGCCCTTTAATTTTTGAAGCGATAGGCTCAAATCTATCATTAACGATTACTGCTGCATTGTCTTCAAAGAAAATTCTCATTCCATTTTTTCTTCTATATTCTTTTCTTTGTCTTATTATTACCGCCTTTACTTTCTTTTTCCTCATTTCGGGAGTTCCTTCTCTTACTGAACATATAACTACATCACCAACACCTGCTATTGGGTGTTGTCTTTTTTTACCTTTAAATCTATAAACACCAATTATTTTTAATTTTTTTGCGCCACTGTTATCTGCGCATTCGATTATACTTCCAACTTGAAGTGTTTTTGTTATTGATCCTGATATTGCTTTCATTGTGCCTCACCTTGTGATACTGCTTTTTTTGAAAGTACTTCTAAAACAACGAATGACTTTGTTTTTGAAATTTTTCTTGTTTCTCCTATTTTAACAATATCTCCTTCTTTTACTATCATACATGGTGGAACGTGTGCATGGATTTTTGATGTATATCTTGCGTATCTTTCATATTTAGGTATTTTTTTAACATATTCTACTAATACTGTAACTGTTTTTTGTCTTCTTGCTGAAATTACTTTTCCAACTAATATTTTTCCTCTTACTTTTATATTTCCATGATATGGGCAATTTGGATCGTTGCATTTAGTTTCCATCGATATCACCATTCTGATTAAGTTTAATATATTAGGCTATTAAATTATAATATAAATTTTTATATAAAAGTTAAAGACAATTTTTGTATTATTTAAAATTTGTTATGCATATATTATATTTTAATTTTGGGGTCTATGTTGTAT
>CAZMYQ010000008.1:0-11642 GCA_964570545.1 uncultured archaeon
TTTTAATTTTCTTGCTATTTTTTTAGCTTTTCTTATGTTATCTTCATTAGGATTGACTACTTTTATATTATTAAGCATAGATAAATCTTTTGTTTTTACTTCATCAAAAACTTCTGGTACTACATAAATAGTTTCAAATTGAAAACAATATTCATATCCATTTATGAAAGCAGATGAATCTCCGATTATTTTCATTAGTTCTAAAATAATTTTAATAATATTTAAAAACCAAATAATTAAATTATGGATTATGTTGAAATATATGGAAAAAATAAATCAAAAATTAAAGAATTAAAAGAAAAAGTTCTTCAAAAAATAAAGCCGACACCTGCGGAAGAGAAAGCAATCAAAGAAACTGCAGAAGAAATAATATATTTAATTTCAAGATTTTCGAAAGCAAAAGATATAGTCTTTGCAGGCTCCGCTGCGAGAGGCACAAATTTACGTGGAAATCATGATTTAGATATATTTTTTATATATCCTCATTCTATGTCGAGCGAAGCAATAGTAAGCGATTTATTTTTGGCTTGTAAAAAAGTTTTTTCAAAAGTTATGACAAATTATGCTAAACATCCATATTTTATTACAGAATATAATGGATTCAAAGTTGAATTGGTACCTTGTTATGAATGGGATGGAAAATCAAAAATTAAGTCAGCAGTAGATAGAACACCAAAACACTTAGAATTCATCAAATACAATTTAACTGATAAACAAAAAGACGATGTCAGAATATTGAAACAGTTTTTAAAAAATAATGAATTGTATGGGGCCGAGATAGCAATAGGAGGATTTTCTGGATATCTGTGTGAATTATTGATATATTATTATGGTTCGTTTGAAAACTTAATATTATCTGCTACTATGTGGCAAAGAGGAGAATTTATAAAAACTAATGAAAAATATGAAGGAGAACCTTGGCATTTGATTGTCCCAGATCCTGTAGATTGTCGTAGAAATGTAGCATCTCCAGTTTCTTTAAGAAAATTTTATGAGTTTATATTATTATGTAGAGAATTTATAAAACGTCCAAAGGAAGAATTTTTCTTTTATGAATTCAAACCAATAAATATGATTGATATGGAGCATATATTTAACACAAAAGGAACTTACTTTATATTTGCTATAGCTGAACGACCACCTACAAAAGTTGATGATGTAGTTTATGGAAAACTGCTAAATGATTATAAGAAAGTTTTGCCCAAACTAAAAGAATATAGATTAATTTATAGTGAGATATTTTTGAATAAAGATTATTGCTTAATTTGTTTCGAATTTGAAGATTCTCATTTATCGAACATAGATAAAAAAATAGGCCCTCCTGTTGACTTTTTAGAGCATTGCGATTTATTTTTAGAAAAGCATAAAAAAGCAATGATTGGGCCATATATATATGAGGATAGGATTTGTGTTGAAAGATATGAAAACCACAAATCAATAAGAACAATACTCCAAGAAACTTTAAATAATTTTGATTATAAAATAGTTGAAAATGATGGTATCTTAGAGTATTATAATAAAATATCTATAGAATTAACAAAATTTTTATTGAGAAAGCATCCAATGTGTTATTATTATCTTTAATTTTTTATCTTTTTGAATTCTTTATATTTGGTGACAGTTTCTTCTAGTGTTTGCTTAAATTCTACGTCTATTTTGTTTAACATCATATTCAATAACTTTTTCATATATATGTTTAACTTAGTGTCTAACATTTCCTTTGGAATTTCGTCAATATGTCCTGCCCAATATTTAGCAAAGTAATTTAATTCCTTTAAGTCTAAATGATTATTCTTTAAGTAACCATTTAAAATTAAATCAATTATTTCGTAATCTTCTATTTTTCCATAATAATTATTTTTATCTGCGAAAATGTGTGCTAAAATTGAAATATAATTTATTAACACTGTTATCATAATATATTGAAGTACGTCATAATCTGATGCTTTATCTAAATATGCGCTTAATAAAGATTTATTTTTTATGCGCTTAATTCGTTTAATTATGTCATATGTTTTGTCGGTAAACTCTTCTAATATTTCTACACACTCAGCAAATTCTTCAAACGTACAATTTCTATCTTGAAGTATCTCGTAAATATATCTAAAGTTAGGTATTTTTTTGTATAGTATTCCAAATAAAAAATCAATTTCGATATTAATAATTCTTTTTATATATTCAATCATATACAATCTTGCACCATCTCCAGGATCTGATTTATACTTCTCGATATATCTTTTAATATTTTTAATGGTTTTATAATCATACTCTACATATTGTATTATTTTGTGTGCATTATTTATATATGCCTTAATCGCAGCTAAATATGCCATGGCTGCATAATTTGTTTCTTTTCTGTATTTTTCACCATATACTTTATATAAATATACCGTAACAAAGTAGTATAATGTAATCAAGTCAGTTAAATTATTAAACGATTTTATATTCTTTTTAGTAAAATATCTTTTCAAAATTTCGGTAGACAATTTATACTTAATAGTAACTTTATCAAGTTTGCCATGTAGATAAA
This sequence comes from uncultured archaeon, assembly GCA_964570545.1. Taxonomy (GTDB): domain Archaea; phylum Iainarchaeota; class Iainarchaeia; order JAADDC01; family CAZMYQ01; genus CAZMYQ01. The sequence continues at coordinate 2,531 of CAZMYQ010000008.1, forward strand.
CTATGATTTTATCTAAATCTTTGCAATAAACAATAGAAAATACATCTGCCCCATCTCTAAATTCTATCTTGTCTTCAGATAAATCACTTAAATCTATTTTAAATATTCTTTCAAGTTCTTTCTTTGTTTCTTCAAACACGCTTCGAATTATTGTGTAGTAATCTTTTTTACGCACGTCAGTTATTTCGCTTATATTTTTTATAATTTTATCACTTTTTTTGTTTATTAAATGACTTCCATAAATATAATCAATTTCACGCATAAGAATAGAAAATCAAGTAAAATATATATAAGATGTTTCTAAATTTCTAAATCTTTAGATGTTACGTTTCCATTGGTAACTCTCTCTAACTTTTCCATAAGTTCTCCATATATGGCTGTTGGAATTTCAACGACGACACGCCAACTACCATCATTTAAATATTGCTCCTTTAATACTTTGTGTGCATGTACGATATTGTAAGCTTTATATACGTATTGTGATGGAATAATCAATTCTACTTTCTTTAATTCGATTCTTATGGGAATTATACGTTTAATACTTTGTATTACTTCATTTACTTGTTCATCAATAGATTTACTTAAACTAATTTGTACTCTTGCTTGTTCCATCGCATTCAATATCCTATCTGGTGGATGTGGTAATCCATTTTGAGGATTTATTGCCAACTTAGAAATTCTTAATGCGATCGCTTTTTTAAGTTCTTCCAATTTTTTAGCTTTTAATTTAGATGGCATAGGTATTTCTCCTTCTAGAATTATTATTTTTATTATGGTTTCAGGGTCATCCGTATTAAATACTTTAATTAAATCTGAAGGAGATGCTCTTAAACCTTTTTTTGCATCTTTAAAAATTTCGTCAGTAGGTACTATATCATAAATAGAAATGCTTTTTCCTTCTTTTAATTCCCATGCTTTTTCTGCATCCACATAAATTTCAAATTTTAGACCATTTTTTTCATATTTTGCTATAACACATTTGTCCAATTTCGGCATAAATAATTAGAGTTATAAAAAATTAAATTAGTTTTTATCCTTTAAATTCTATAGATGGAGTTTTAACTTTTTTCCTTCTTTTAGATAGTAATTTCTTTAAGAACATAATTTTCATTTCTCTTTGTTTTAATCCAATTTCTTTCCAACTTTGGATACAAACTCCTTTTAAACATAATTGTGCAGTATTTGTTGGATTTACTATATATACTTTATCTACATTTAAGATATTATGACCATCCATATTTAAGTCGCCTTTCATAGAGCCACCATACTCACTTAGAAACAAGTATGAACAATCTATGCAAGTTAATTCGGGAGATTCTCTTGGAGCATATCTCAAGTCTGTTACTATGTGATATGTACCATTAAAAGTATATGTTGGAGTGCTGATCTGTAAACTTTGCTTTAGAGCATATCCGACGAGAGCAACAAGTAAAATTGCTCCGGCTACCAATAGAAGATATTGAAGCGAAATTTGTCCTTTAATCATTAAAAATATTGGGATTTAAGAATATATAAAAACATTTTTACATTTATATAAATACTATTATGTATTAAGGAGGTTTAAGTATGGATCAAAATAAAGAGGTAACTACAATAGAAATAATAACAGAAGTTAAGAGACATTTCAAAAACATAGATAAAGTAACATTTTTTGAAAATATAGCAAGTTGTCACCCAGATTCGAAATATAAAAAATATTTCGAACAAAAAGCCAAAAATGCAGAAAAACAATTAAAGGAAAAAGAAAATATTATTATTGAATATTTAATTTATATATCTGAATATGGTGAAAATCCAAAAATCAAAGAATTATCAAAAAAATTATTAGAATTATTAAATGTAAATATTAAAAGAGAACAAAAATACATTCTTTTTTCGAACAAAATGAGATACGTCGGGGAAGGGTTAGGGGTCATTGAATATCTAAAATATTTATACAATAGAAACGACAACCAAGAAATTAGGGAAATCTCAATAGAATTATTAAATGAAATTAGAGATAATAAAACTGAAAAATTAGAAAAGGATACTTTACTTTGCTAATCTCTCTAAATTTATATATATTACACTGAACTATTAATTAATATAAAGCGGGGCCGTGGTCTAGGTGGTATGACGCCGCCCTTACAAGGCGGAGGTCCTGGGTTCGACTCCCAGCGGCCCCATTATCTTTCACATATATAAAATTCGGTAAAGATTTTTCTATTAGAATCGTATTTTATTACTTTTGCGCAATTTTCAATTTTTGGAGTTTTAGAGATGTAGCACAAATTGGAATCTATATTTCTTGTTTTTAGATATTTAGAATAACAATAAAATACATTCGATTCCAAGTAAAAAATATTATCAAAAGATGTTGAGATATATAATACTAATACTAACAAAATTATTTCAAGATATAATACCATTAATATTTAATCTACAATATAAAGATTAATGTATTCCAAAGGATATTTAAAATTAAAATTAAAATTCGGTGTGATTGAAGAAGTTGAAGATTTTGGAGAAAAACTATATAAAATGAAAGTATCATTTGACGGTGAAAAAAGACAAATAATTGCTGGAATTAGAAAATACTTTAAAAAAGAAGATTTAATTGGGAAACGTGTTTTATTTTTATATAATATAGAACCTAAAAAATTAAGGGGAGAATATTCTCAAGGGATGCTCCTTGTTGGAGAAGATGAATATGGAAATATAAGTTTAATAGAGCCATTTAGTTTTTAACTTCTTCTTCAAATGCTTTTCTCATAACATATGTGGCACATAATAACATAAGGAAGTAAGATAATATCACAATAGCAGGCCATGCAATTATCGATAAATATGGTTGGAACTTTAGAGCCATAATTGACAATATCATTTCTAAAATAAACATTATCGAAATTAATGTATAATAAATAATATAAGGAATCAAACTTCCAGAGAATTTTTTGAATTTTTCAATAAATTCTAATTTCTTAACAAATTCAATAAAATTAAAGTCTTTATCTATTAAATCTTTTATGATTGCATATGTTAAAGGCAATATAATTAACACAAAGATAGTTGATATTGTCGCTACTAATACAAAATATACAATACTTGTGTTTTTTATTAAACTTAATATTACCATAGGGATTACTAAAAATAAGAAAGCAATTATAATAGTAATTAAAAGAATGACCATAGTTTCACTAAATATTTTGATAAATCTTTCAGTTATAGTATCTACTCTTATTAAATCACCCGTTTTTGTGATAGATACAAATCCATCAAACATCATAGTTATCAAAATTAGCATAAATACTGTAAATACGGCTGAAATTAAAAATACAGATATTGGTATAGGAAGTAATGCGTATTTATAAATTGATAAAGAGGATGCTAGAATTATATATAGAATAAATGAAAAACATGTTATTATAACTGTATTTATAAAAAAGTTTTTATACTTCAATACGTTATCTATACTTAAGACCAAATCTCCAAGACCTTTTGCGGCTCCTCTTATTATAGACATTAAAAACTTTAGATTATTCGTATATATATTGCTTTTATTAAAAGTAATTGCTCTACTTATTTTATTTTGGTTAGTAGAGCATTTAACTAAAAATTATTTTTGTAAAGATATGTTAATTTGAGTTCAGATTTTAAAACCAATATATAACACAACAACTTTAATATATTAACAGGCCGCCGTAGCTCAGTCGGTAGAGCGCCCGCCTTGTAAGCGGGAGGTCCCGGGTTCGAGTCCCGGCGGCGGCTTAATGACAATAAATATATTTATCCACAACAACGCAATTGTAATCTAATTTTCTGCATTTTCTGTTAAAACAAAGTTTATTATCTTTGATTTTTACACCGAAAGAATAGATTGGCATTTTAGAATCGCTTTTTAAACATCTTTCAATTTTTTCATACGCAGAATTTAAAATAAAATCCTCATATTTATCAACTATAATTAAATAAATCTTCAAAATAAAAATTATTAAAATTGTACTTATCAAAATCATAAATAGATAAAATAAAGAATTCATAATCTTCTCACCAATTGTGCTTTTTCTAGCATTTTAACTATAGATGTTGGTAATTCTACAATATCTCCTTTCTTAAACGGTCCATATGATTGTCCATCAAATCCAGTAAATTCGTCTACGTCTTCGAGAAATTCTACTTTATATTTTCTTTCTCTAGGTACAATGATATTATTTATCCTCTCTCTAATCTTTAATAAATCATTCCATATTTTTATTTCTTCATCTAATAGTTCAGGAGGCGGTTCATCTAAATTTTTTATAAGAATTAATTCAAACATCTTTATTGATCTATGTGCCAAAATCAATTTTAAATAATTCTCTGCGTGTATAATTTTTGATATTGCGCGCCTAGTTTCTGGTTCCATAATGTCCATATTTTTCACTTTTGATTTACATTTTTCAATATACTCTTTATATGTTTGATAAAATTCTGGGTCTAATGGTATTATTTCTTTGCTTTGCTTTGTTAATTTATAATATTCATTAATCTCTAATAACTTATTTAGCAACTCATTTAAATCTTCCATAAATTAAAAACAAATTCTATAATATTAATGGAAAAACTCTTTTTTAAGTATATAAACGAACTAATTCAGTCAATTGAAAACAAAGATGTATCTAATCTAAAATCTACTTCAAAGAAACTTGTTGAATTGTCAATAAAATATGAGAGCAAAATATTAGCTCAATTGGCAATATTATCATATTGTCTATTTAAGATATTGACAAAACCACACTTAAATCAAAACCCCAAATGGCCTCGTTTAAGAAGTTATATATTGTCAGTATTAAAAAATAAACAGTTTGAAAACATTTCAGATATTTTGGTGGAAGTTTATAAATTAGATGTAGATTTTGGATATTTTATTAGAAACATTGTGGATAAGGCAAAATTGAAGTTAGCATCTGAAGCATATGCTTTAGGTATGTCTTTAAGTGCATCTGCAAATTATTTTGATGTTAATCTATTTGATTTAACTCAATATATTGGAGAAATTAAAATCCATGATGAAGATAGAACACCATTTGGCATTTATGAAAGATTGGTAATATTAGAGAAAAGATTGAGGCTATAATTCACGTCCAACTATGTAATCTGCAAGGGCAATTAATGTTTCTTTTGTTCTATCCCAAATTGGTGCGTCTTTTATTATTTCTTTACTTTTGTCTGCTAATTCATTCATTTTATTTTCTAACTCTTCTTTAACACCATACTTTTCAATTAAACTTATTATTGTTAATATATCATCTTCTGAACATTTATCTCTCTTCTTTAATATTTCACTGATTATTTTTTTGTCAATGTCCGATGCTTTATCATAAGTTAACTTTATGAATGGCGTAACTTTACCTTCTTTAATATCTCCACCAACAGCTTTTCCTGTTTTTGAAGGATCTCCAAATAAATCTAAATAATCATCTCTAATTTGGAATGCTATTCCTAAGTTTATACCATAGTCTACATAGTATTGCATGTTTTTGATATCTTCTCCTGCTGCCAAACCACCAGTTAACAATGGTCCAACAAAAGTATAGTTTGCAGTTTTTAGTTCGTGAATCATATATACTTCATCTAATTTTATTGAATCTAAGTTTTTAAATGGTAGGAACAAGTCCAGCGCTTGCCCGTAGCAAGTTAATTGATTAATTTCTTCTCTTAACTTTATAATCTTAATCTTTTTCGAGTCGTCCAATTCAGAATCTAAGATTGATGTCAAGGATAAAGAATTTAGTAAATCTCCAACTAGTATTGCTCCTGAATATCCTGCGTGAGTATCTTTATATATATTCTCGTAATATTTCCAAGTAGTCATATTTTTTCTTCTCAATTCTGCTCTATCCATTACGTCATCATGTACTAGTAAATAAGCATGCAATAATTCATAAGAAATAGCTATTTTCATAACTTCTTCGTCGGCTTCTCTTTTAGCAACACCTTCGTAACCTAGTAATACCAAAATTGGCCTTGCTCTCTTTCCAGGCAACAAAGAAAATCTTTTACATTCGCTAATCGCTTCAAATATTGTAGGTACATCAACGTATTTTTTATATCTTTCTTTATAATTTTCAAAGAATAAGTCTATGTAAGAATCTATCTTGAATTTTAATTGTTCTAATGTGCGGGCTAATTCTTTTTTGTCCATCACATTCACCTTCTCAATTGTTTATTATTTATTATACAATTGCTTTATATATTTGTTATTAACATTTGTAAAAATATTTAATTAATGAACAAGGTAGAATTTTTAATTTTATTATTTTTTATTCAAATTATATTTATAACTACAATATATGGATTGGTTGCAACTCCTGTTTATTTGTTTATATCATTATCTGGCGATCCAATAAAAGATCCTGCATTGAAATCGTATATTACGATTTTAGCTAATGGAGAAGACTTAAAACTTTTCTATACGGCAATAATTTGCGGGGTAATACTATTTCCTCTAAATGTTTGTTTACTTTATCATATTATACGAGAATATAAATCTACTGGAGATGTAGTATTCTCTTTAGATAATGTTCTGAAAGATTATCCATTGGCGTTTATGATATTACATTCATTAAATTATGTCGCAGCAATAGTACCAATTTTATCTCCTTTTGCAATTCTTTTGCTCTATTTTTACTTTAAAAAATGGAGAGTTAATATTAAAAAAGACGCTATATTATTGTTGAAATTATTTATTATTGTTGGTATTATAAGTTTCATTTTGTATTATTCTATATATCATGTAGATTTGGTTTTGAGAAGAGCAATATTTTTGATTTACAATCTCTTGCTTCCATATATAATATGGATTTTGACGCCAAGTGAAAAAGATTATTTTAATTCATAAATTTCATCATCTTTTATCTTATATACTTTATATGGAGAAATATTAAATACAGCGCATTCAATAACAGGAGGAATTTCTTTTATTTCTTTTGATAAATCTTCAAGCAAAACTTTATCTGTTAATGGTTCTATGTCATATATTACGTATCCGAAATACGATGGGCGCATTCCTTTTATATTTCCATAAATTTGTAAGTAGTTTTTAGTAAATGTAAGATATTGATTTAAACATTCTACTGAAAATAACAATTTTGGATCCGAATTTAAAATACCAATAACTTTTGGGCTTCTAAAGAAATAGACTTTTTCGGCGACTACAGAATGAGTAGATTTTTTAGCGAAACTTAATTCATCGTAATATGTTATATCTGTAATTAAATAATCTGCGCTATATGTAACTCTATGATTAATATCTTTTTCCTTACAATATTGAAGTTGATACGTGTATAGTGGCACTGCGACTATATCATGTCCTATATTTTGAAGTTCCCCAATAGCATCTAATATAAGATAATCATACTTAGTATCTCCAATTGCAATTTTTCCTTTTAATGGTAAAATCTTTAAAATTTTTTCCAATGGCAACATTAAATAATTTTTTGATGTTAATATAAAATAATAAAACAAAGAGGTGAATGTTTGGTGTTGCTATATTTTTCTCTGGCTGTTGTTTGGCATATATTGGAGGATTATACATTAAGTTGGTTTTAGAAAAATTCTTAAAGAAAAATTAAATTTTATCTTTTATCTTTTTGGCTATAAATTGAGATATTAGAGGCGGCACAGATTCTCCAATCATATTATACTGATTCAATGCGCCACCATAAAAAATAAAATCATCTGGGTATGTCATTAGACGTGCGTGTTCTCTGGGTGATAAGAGTCTAAAACTAAATGGATGTACAAAACGTGAACCACCCATCACTGTCGGCGCAGGTTTTTCAGGATCTAAACGAATATAATTTCTCATTGTAGAGTATGCGCCACGATAGTAATAATAACTTTTTCCAAATCCAATATATTTTTTACATTTTGCTGGCAAAGATACGTAGAAATGGTTTGGCACATATTTATCAAATAGATATAAATCTTCAATAACTTCCCAGCATTTTTTTGGATTCTGTTTTTCATAAGTCAGTTTGATATTTGATATAAATATTCTGTTTCTTGCAGAAGGTCCTCCCAATTCATCTAATTTTATTAAATTTACATAAATATTGTAATTGTTTAAATAATCTTCAATTATTGGTACACAATCTTTCATTCCTACTACATTTTCAATAACAAAAAAATCTGGTTCTAAATATTCAATTATTTTTAACATCCAAAGTAATAATTCTCCTTCTGTAGTACATACACGTATGTAAGGATTAGAAACTCTTTTCCTATTAGCAAATGAATGCGATTCACAGGGAGGCCCCCCAATTACAACAAGAGGTCGTAAGTTTTTAATTTTTTTAAGAATATTGTAATAAGAATATATGTTTTTGACGTCCTCAATTATTGCTATGTCTTTTATGTTTTTATTATAAGTTTCTACACTTTTATCGTTAATATCTATAGCAAATACAGGAGTAAAACCTTCCTTTTTAAAACCATATGAAAAGCCGCCACACCCACAAAAGATATCTGCTACATACATTATTTAAAGTGAGAAGTTATAAAATATATGCGCCGGCCGGGAATTGAACCCGGATCTTCGGCTTGGGGGGCCGACGTTTTGCCGTTAAACTACCGGCGCATGTATTATTTTATTATTTTATTAAAAATTTTATTATATAATGTTTTATATGTGCTAATTATATTTTGATTACTTTGATATTGATTACGCTTAGCAATAATGGGTTAGTAGTTATTTACGTCATAATATCTTACTTATTTTTTCTTTCTAATTAGTATGTATCTCACTAATAATTATTTAAATTAAAATAATTAATGAATGGTTTTAAAAAGATATTTTTGGTTTTAATTTTTGGGTTATTTATGTTGCCACTAGCATTTCCTCTTAAGTACATCAACGTAGGATACACTAAAAAAGGTGAGATGTTTTTAAAAATGCATTTAGTAACAGACTATATAACAGTATTATCATATGATCCAAAAACCAAATGGTATAAATTATTAGTTTTTGACAAAAATTTCAACTTTAAATTTAGTATTTATTTAGAACGTGGCGTTGATATCTTGGACTATTTAATTTATGGAAAATATATTTATTATATATATAATGATGACAAAAAAATATGTCATGTAA
>CAZMYQ010000009.1:0-11593 GCA_964570545.1 uncultured archaeon
CCGAAATCTTAAAACATGTAAATAATTCTGATCTTAAAAAGGAAGTTAAAGGATTCCATGATTTGTATTGTGGACTTGTACAAGTCGAAGAAGTTAAAAGTTTTTATGATTTAAAATTTGGTAATCCATTAATAATAAAAATAAATGAAAAAGATAATCCATTCCTCGTATCATTTAATGCCGTACGTATTATAAACTACATAAAACAAAAAGATAGAAGAGTGTATGATATGGATGAATTTATGAACAGATATAATACTTTCGCAAAACAACATGGATTAGAATTACGAACAGGAATTTGCAAAGTTAACGGAAAATATTATGTTTGGACTTATGATACACATGAAAGGAAAATAAAATACAAAGAACTTCCACAATATCTAATTTCAGGTATGGTTTCAATACTTGGAATATCAATTTCAGAAGATGGTGTTATAAATATAGTATATATGTTTAATTATGACAAAAACGAATCCGTTAAAGTACATGCAGACTTTCGTATAGATTGTAAACAAGCACGCTCTATGATAGAATATGGCGCTCATATAAATATATCTCCAAATAAGATATGCAATTATACAATTCCATATGATACACGAGAAGATATAATTTCATTAAAGAAAAGAATTAATGGAGATCATGCAAATGCTACTTTAGGAGTATATTTTGACGGTATATTTATGGGTGATTGTAACTTTAAAATTTCAAAATACTAATTCCTTAATTTTTTAGATTAAAACTTAAAAGATAAATATATATCTTCTTTAAAAATATTTTTAATGTCAAGTGAGATAAAAATAGGATTTGAAATTCATGTGACATTAAATACCAAATCAAAACTATTTTGTCAATGTTCAGCGGATTATCAAGATAAAGAACCAAACACTAACGTTTGTCCTATATGTACAGGACAACCTGGTGCAAAACCAATGGCAGTAAATAAAAAAGCCGTAGAATTGGCATATTTAGTGGCAAAAGTTTTTAATTGTAAAAAAATAAATAAAAATATTGAATTCTTAAGAAAACATTATTTCTATCCAGATTTACCAAATAATTATCAAAGAACATCATTGCCTGTTGGTGAAAATGGTGAATTTATGGGTGTTAGGATTAGAGAACTCCATATAGAAGAAGATCCAGGCCAATATTTATTAAAAGATGGTTTGGTTGATTACAACAGAAGTGGCTCACCTCTTATTGAAATTGTGACTGAGCCAGACATTCATTCTATTGAGCAAGCAGAAAAGTTTTTGAGAGATTTGAAGTTTTTATTAGAATATTTAAAAATAATAAAATATGGAATTAAAGTTGATGTTAATGTTTCTATAGAAGGAGGGCAAAGAGTTGAAATAAAAAACGTTAACTCGATTGAGAATATAGTACGAGCGTTGAGGTTTGAAATAGCAAGACAAAAGCGATTGTTGGAGTATGGTGAAGAAATTAAGAGAGAAACTAGACACTTTGATGAGAATAGAGGAATTACGGTAAGTTTGAGATCAAAAGAAACTGCAGAAGATTATAGATATATAAGAGATCCAGATTTGCCTGTATTTGATTGTGAGGATATCTTAAAGCAGGTTAAAGTTCCAGAACTTCCATGGGAAAGAATAGAAAAAATGTGTCAAAAATATAAAATAGTTGAAGATTTAGCCAGAACCTTAATTATGAATGAAAAATTGTGTAAATATTTTGAATCTTTTGGAGAACATAAACGAAGTGCTGAATGGATTCAAATTTTGTTAGGAGAATTAAACTACAGAAATATCGAATTTGAAGATATAGAAAATAAATTAGATATTATTGAAAAAATAAGAAATAAATACTTTGAAGATGCAATTCCAAAACATTATGCTATTGATTTATTAAGAAAAGTTTTAGATGGACACAACGTCGAAATTGAAGATACTAAATTTGAACTTACGGAAGAATTTATCAAGGAAATTTGTGAAGAAAACAAAAAAGCAGTTAATGATTATTTAAGAGGAAAAAAAGAAGCCTTACAATTTCTTGTAGGTAGAGTTATAGCAAAATCAAATAAAAGAGCAGAACCAAAAGAAGTTATTAAGATGTTAAAAGAGTATTTAGATAAATTGAAATAAAAACCTTGGCTAAATCATTTTTTACTAACATCTTTTTCGAATTTCTTATAATACTCTCTAAATATCATTTTTACTTTGTCAAGTTCTCTGACTCCTGCTTTCACCATTTTGTCTAATACTTTTTGTCTCCTGTTAATTTCTTCCCATATATCTGTGTCGTTCAATCCAGTAAATCTACATAATTTCTTTATATATTTACTATGCGATGCTTCAAATATTATTTTATCTTCTGCTGCATCCCAAGAAGCTATTGGTATTGCACGAGCATCGCCTTCGAGAGCGCCATGTATTTCACATAATTGAACAATTCTTCTAATAGTTCCTAGTCTTCTATCGTGAATTCTATTTTGAATAATAACAAAATCAAGCGCTTCTAAGTTATATATTGGAACATTCATAGGTGGTGAAGACAAACGAATTATTGTTTCACGCCCAGAGTTTGCGTGTACAGTACCCATACAGCCATCATGACCAGTATTCATCGCCGTGAATAGAGTTTCTGCTTCTTTATGTCTAATTTCTCCTACGATTATCCTATCTGGACGCATACGCAAAGTTGTTTTTAACAATACATCCATAGTAATTTCTCCAGTACCTTCAATAGATGGAGGTCTCGTAAGCATTCTAATCCAATGGTCAACAGGTAATTGGAGTTCCAAAGTATCTTCAATTGTAATAACTCTTTCTGTATTTGGAATATATGAACATAAAGCATTTAAGGTAGTTGTCTTACCAGAACCAGTACCTCCTGCAACCAAGATGTTTGCAGGCTTTGCACCCATACCTTCAACAGCAACCCATAAAAATGCTGCTAATTGGGAACTCATGGTTTTAAACTTAATAATATCAGGAATAGTAATTGGATCTTTTCTAAATTTTCTAATTGTTAATGTAGATCCGTCTGGAGTAGCTGGCGGAATTGTTGCACACACACGAGAACCATCACTTAAAACCGCATCCATAATAGGTACTGCTATATCAATTCTACGCCCACATTCACGAGCAATCTTATCAATTAATTCTTTAATTTCTCTATCTGTTGAGAACACCATATTAGATTTCATCATCCCAAATTTTCTATGGAATACGTATACTGGTTTGTTAGGTCCATTTATCATAATTTCTTCAAGTTGATCATCATTGACTGCATCTTCAATTAACCCATATCCAACCATTTCTCTAACAACCATGTCAGCATAGAACTGTCTCATCTTTTTTGGTATTAATAGTTTGTCATATGCTGTATCTATAATTTCCAAAGCTTTTTGTTTAACTATATTCTTTTTAGCCTCATAATCTTTAATTTCTAATTGTTTTGTCAATAATCTAGCTATAATTTCCTTTATCATGTTTATCTTTTTTCTCTGCGATTTATGAAGTTTAATTATTGGTACACAATAATAAAGTTCTCCATCGACTTCATAAATTCTAATTTTGCCATATTCGTGAATTAATTTTTTTTCTTTGTCTCCAAATAAAAAATCAATGTGATAATCTACTTTTACTTCATCTTCATTTTCATTATCAAAGTCAGTTATTTCTTTTTTTGTTTCTTCTTGTTTTTGATTGATTTCTGGTGTTGGTTGATATTTTTTTTCAACACTTGCGTTATTTTCTTGCTTTTCGTTAGAATTGTCTTCTAATATTATGTCTTTCTCAGATTTCTCTGAAAAATATTTATCGAAAGGTGATACCATTAATTTTATTTTGAATTATATTTATTTATAATGCGCGGAGTTAGTACTGTTTTTGCCTTATTAGTTTTTGCTATTTTAGGTCTTGCTGTTCTAACCATTGTTTTAACTTTGGGAAAGCAACCAAAAGTTCCACCTCAAACAATAATTGATTCTATAGTTAGTGTATTATCTTCTGCGAAAAGCGCCCAAGGGATTCCGTTCGAACAAAAACTTTACTTTGAATCTGGTTGGTCAATAAGCATTGATTATCTAGCCAAGCAAGTTAATATAAATAAAAACAATATCGTCATATCTGCAAATAGCAATTTTTATCAAGATATGGATTATGTCACAGTAAGAAAAAGTGGTTCATATATAGTTTCTGCTTGTTGTAGAAATGGAACGTGTAAATTAGGGTTTGGCAGAAAAGTATCTTGCTGAATTAATTTATATGCTTTTATTATTTAGTAAAATTATGGAAGAAATTATATTTATCATAGTCCAACTAATTTCTATATTTCTTCAAATAGTTTTGATATATGTTTTATTTTTGCAGTTGAGAGCCCAAGCAAAGCCAATTTTAGAGGATAAGATAAAATACGAGAGAGATGTACACAAATTGTATTTAGTTTTAAAAAATATTTCTTTATTTCCTGCAGATGGTATTAAAATAAATATAAAATATTCAAAAAATGATTTAAAAAAAGAAGAAGTTTTTAATATAAACTATTTAAACCCATACGAAGAAGCATATATACCAATAGAAATTCCTAAAAAGGAAAATTCTCAAGAAGATATATACTTAGAATTGGATATTTCTATAGAATATAACAAAATATTTATCTTCAAATACTTAATTAAAGACAAATATTTAATTAAAGTTGACGATGAGGTAAAGATTATTACTAAAAGAAATGGAATTTGTATAAACAAAAAATTAGATTAATCTTATTTAATTAAAATTGTATAACCATATTTTCTTTTGACTAATGTAATATCAATAACGCATGGTCTGTTTAATATAACTTCATTCTTTTGTACGATTACCCAACCTTCTTTACATGGACCACATCCAGGATCTGCGTCAAATGTAATTGACATTTCTTGGAGATCTTTTTCATTAAATTTTTTAGAATTTTCAGATTTTGATAATTTATATAATATTTCTTTTATTTTTATTGCCTTCAAGTTTTTAGTAACGTAATATTCACCCAAAGGTACTTGAGCATCATCGGCTAGAGGCACTTGCATAATTATATTTGCAATCCTTTCTAGAGGATCAGGTGTTGGTGCAAATAGCGCGAATGCTAATACACTTGCTCCTACAAGAAGTACTATATGTCTGATACTTGCTTCGAATGAACCTTCTGCTATGATACCACACATAATACCATTAGCAATTGCTTCGATTAGAGTTAGGTGAAATATTAAATTTCTAAATTCTATTTCTGTAAGATTTGTACCACTACCTCCTATATATTGTTGGATTGCTGAAATAATTGGGAGTTGTGGCACGATTTGATTTGTAAGCATAAGAACAATAACTAAATATAAAAGAAATATTGCATATACAACAATGACGAATTTTTTCGTTTTTGATTTTCTTTCTTCTTCAAGTAATTTAGTTTTCTTAATATCATCAGCAACAGTATTTATTGTCTTTGCTATGTCACCACCAGATTTATGCGCTTGAATCACTATATCTATGGCTCTACCAATTAATTTGCTTTCAATTCTCTTTTTCATATTTTCTAATGCTTTCTCGAACGGAACACCCCATGATATTTCAATGTGGAGTTTTTTAATATCTTTGTTTAAGTGTCCATAATCTGATTCTAACGCAGTTCTAATGGCTACAGGCAATGGTTGCCCCGATAATAAAGAATCTGAGAGATCTCTCAAAAATCTAGGAAAGTTTTCTTCTTTGTTACTTATTATCATTGCTTTGTAGTATTTATATGCGAAGTATGGTATAATTGCTACTAATATTGCATATAGTATATAATTAAAAAACCAAGGTGCATATATATCAACTAAAATACCATATACAAGTACTGCTAAACCAAGAAATATTCCAATTATAATCATTATATCTTCAGTAGTTATTTCAATCTTTCTTCCAAAAAGCCGTATTTTATATATCATTAAAAATTATTTAAGTTTAGAAAATATATTGAAATCTAAAAATCGTTTATGTCAAATTTTGAATTTTCTTTTTTCTTTGTTTGTAAATATGGCTCTACTTTACAAAACATCTTAAACGGCAGTTCAGGATTTATGATTAAACATTCACCCACATCCAAAACTTTCATATCTTCTATAATTTCATTGTTTATACCTTCACATGATCTTCTGACAAAATCCAAATCAAGTGGGTTTGTTATTCTTAATAGAATCAACGTATTACATTGAGATAATATATGTTGGGATAGCAAATATGGTCTTTGAGACACTACACACAATCCTAGGTTAAATTTTCGTCCTTCTCTTGCAACCTTTTCAACGAGAGATAGTAAAGCATCTTTATTTTGTCCACAAAAGTTTTGTGCTTCTTCAAACACCCATACAATTAGTCTATCTCTTAGTGTTTTATCTTGTTTTTTATATGTAAATATCAAGTTCAAAAAGTGATATCCTATAACCTTTAAAATAGTATTATCATAACTCAATTCAGACAAATCAAATATTATTAACTTATAATTCTTAAAATGGTTTAAAGAAGGCTCATCCTCAGATTTGCATATTTTAGATAATTCTCTCAAAGTAGCATCTATTCTTCTCTTTGCTCCTAACATTGTAGCATCTTCATAATTTACTTCTTTTTCACTTCTTGGTTTTCCAACATTTTCATATACTATCTTATTTATTTTATCTCTTAAAAGTTTTAATAGTGGTTCTTTATTTTCTGATTTGTTAAATTCAGATATTACTTTTTCTACAACTTCATTTACAAAACACATCTGTAATTCAGTTAATGATGCCGAACATAAACTAATTATGTCGTATAATTCATCCTTTCTTATATTCATAGATAAATTATTTGCTCGTACAACAAACACACCATCTTCCCCTTCAAACAATTCTGCATATTCACCATGGTAATCAAATATGACAAACGTAATATTTTCCTTAGAAAGGACTTCTTTACATATTCTTTTTACAGTTGTTGATTTACCTGCTCCAGTCATAGCTAATATTGCCATATGTTTGTTTAATTTATCTATTGGCAATCCTACTTTTATGTCTGAATTTCTCAACTTTCCAAGATATATTATATTTTCCATATGTAATATTTTCTTTAATAAATCTTGAGGCACTTCATATACTATATCTCCAGGTTTTGGAATAGAAAGTATTCTTCTGTGGGTTTTTCCTTCATCATCAACATAGCACAGCGGTTCGGCCTCACAAATAGACCAAATTTTTTCCAACTCTTCAGGTAATGCTGATTTTAATTTATCGAAGTTTATTGCACTCAGATTTTCAAGAGTATATATTAAATTGTAATGCTGGACATTAGTAATCATATATATAGTATTATTAATAAAAACCATTTGTGCGGGAGCGATGCTTTTATCAGTTATAAATGTTATGTTTCTTTGATTAGGTGTATTTTCAGTACATACTACTATTCCTAATTTTTCCATAAATATATTTAAATGTAATTTTAATAATGATTATCGTGTACCATGAACCGGCGTCAGGAGCTTTATTGATTGATTTTGCAAAAACAGTGTTGAACTCAAAAGCAGATTTGTTAGTAATTTCAAAACCGCATGCGACGGCTCTCCATCACGGAGTCCCAGAAATAAGTTTTTTATCATATAAGTTAGGAAAAAAAGTGTTGTTTGTAAATAATCTTGAAGAAGTTATAGATTTATTAAAACCTAACAAAGTATATTTAGTTAATCCAAAAGCGGAAAAAACATTAGACGAAGTACAAATAAAAGATAAAGATATGGTTATATTCTGCGGAAATCCTTACATCAATGATAAATTTGAAAATATAAAAATCACTGAAAAAGAATATCCGGCCTTAGTAAATCTTACATTGTTATTAAACAAATACAACTTATTATAAATTATGGAATGGTTTATATCCTTATGTAAATGGGCTTCAAAAAATAAAATTCCCAAACTTTTTTTCAATAAACCTATTTCTGAAGAAGAAAAATTATATTTGGAATTTCGCGGATGGAAATTAACAGAAGATGAATATCGCTCTGGACAATCAGCAGGGGTTCTTATTTCATTTGCAATAGGAATTTTTTTAGCTATATATCTGTACATCTTCATGCAAGATATTTTAATTAATGCTTTAGAAGATATTTGGTGGGTTCCAATAGTGCTAACAGTTATAATCCCACCTATTGGTGCTTTTTTCTTTTTTTCTCAAATATATAAAACAAACATAGAATACGAAATACTCCATAGAAGTTGTGAATTGCCTGAATTTCTTGGATACATTTCAGTATATTTAAAGTTAGTACCAAACATGGAGCGAGCAGTAGAATATGCAATCAGTGCAACAACAGGATATCTATCAGATAAATTTAAAGAATTGATTTGGAAAACTAGATTAGGATTATACACTTCGATAGAAGAGGCCATAGATATTTTGTCTTATAAATGGGGACAATTTATTCCAGAATTTAGATTTACACTCATGAAAATTAGAAGTTCTATTGTAGAAAAAGATAATACCAAAAGAGAATTGATTTTGGATCAAGCAATTAATTATCTACTTGAGAGCGTAAAATACAGATTGCTTCTTTGGGCAGATTCACTTAAAATGCCTGCAACCATGATTTTCTTTGTTGGTGTGTTTTTACCACTTCTACTTATGGTTTTGTTGCCAATTGGTTCGTTTACAGGATTGTCCTTACTTTCAAATCCATACATTATTGGATTAGGTTTTGATTTGTTATTGCCACTTTTAATTTATTCCTATATGTCTAATATAATTGAAAATAGGCCCAAATTCTTTTCTGTACCTAAAATAAAGTTAGAATTTGACCAAAAAGAGATAATTAACGCTGGAATTGTATTTTTAATAATCGCTGGTGGTGGTTGCTTAATTTCGTACTTTATCTTACACCCAATTTTAGATACTACTCCTGAAAAAATTTCTGAATATATGTGGGGAGATCCAGAAAAATACAAGTATGTGGATGAAGATACCTGGGAATCTATAATATCTTCCTATGATACTACGCCATATATTTTAGCATTGGGATGTTACATTTCAATAGCTTTGGGTGTTGCATTTGTTATAAAAATGCTAATTAAATCTCGTCTAGAAGAACAAAAAAATTATATGGAAATGGAGAAAGAATTAACATCCAGTATTTATTTCTTAGCAAGCCGTTTAGCTGAGTTTAAACCACTTGAAGAGTGTTTAATTAGAACTACTGAAATAATGAAGCGTGGTCATATTAAAGATTTATTTGAGAGAATTGTTTATAACATAAAGTATCTTGGACTAACACTAGAAGAAGCATTATTTAATAAAGTTTTTGGAGTTTTAGTGAATATACCTTCAGAAAAAATTAAACACATTATGAAAGTTGTTGCAGAATCTACATATCTTGGTCCTGAACAGGCAGCAAAAAATTTAATGTCAATTGCAACTCAACTTCAAAACCAACAACAAGTTATGGAAAATATTTATAGAAAAACTGAAGAAATTACATCAACTATGATTATTATGGCTTTATTTATTTTGCCCCTTATTTTAGGTATTTCTACTGGACTTGAGAAGATTATCTTTAACATTACATCTGGGATTGATTTATCTAATATGATGAATGAAGAGGCTATGCAATATACTCCTGTTATCGCAAATATGTTTTCACATGAAAATGAAGAGACTTCCAAACTTGATCCGCTTACATTTATTATAATTACTATGATATATATAGTTGAAATAGATGTGCTAATATGTTATTTCGTATCTTCATTACAGACTGGGTTTGATTGGCTTCAATTTTTAGATAAGTTTTCTAATGTTTTGCCTATAAGTGCTATTGTATTTTCAGTCGTGGTTGTATTGGTAAATATGTTAATTGGTGGAATGATTGGATTTACATCATAATTTTCCAAACATCTACTGTAAAATTATATTCTTCTCGTTCTTTATCATAATAAAATGTGGTTTCTGCCTGAGAAACATATTTGGATGTTGGTTCAATTAATATAGGAATTTCCTTTAATATGTTAAAACTTACTAAATTTTTCCAGTCATGTATAAGTGAATAATGTGTGTATCCAACAGGATATTTGTTAATTAACTCTTGATATTTTCTTTGGAATACCTTTAATTTAGGTTTAACTATTTGAAGTATACCTCCAAATCTATCTTCATATACTATGCCTCTCCCATCACAAATGAATGGTTCAATAGCAAACATTTTTGGAAATTTTATATTTTTATATTCTTTATATGGTACGTTTGGAATACTTATTCCATGTAAATTATACTTATCAATTTGATGGCCACATAGATTTTCTATGATTTTTAACTTTTTATCCTTTAAAAAGTTTTGTATTTCTTTTTGATATTCATAAATTGTTTTATTTGAAAATATACACTCTTTAGCTATTTCCAAGCATTTTAATGCGAGTTCTATATATTCATATCTTTCTCCTGATAAATCTATTGTAATTGCACTATCTAATATTATACCATCCTTTTCTATACCAAAGTCAATTTTTACCATGTCATTTTCATCCAATATATAATTTTCATATGCAGAATCGTGCGCTGCTATGTTATTTATACTTATGTTACAAGGAAATGCAAAATTGTAATTGTATTCTTTACATAGTTTTAATGATTCTTGAAATATTTCTTTAACTGAAGTTCCGACTTTTGTTTTGTCTTTTAATTTTTTTAATATTTGTTCTAAATCTTTAGACATTTTTCTAATCATAATTTATTTTATTTTTTGTTATATCTATATTTTATTAAGGACACATGAAATATATTTTTTAATGTAACTTTTATCTTATGGTTAGCCCGATTGATCAATTTATTAAACACCACCATTATAGAGGTCCATTTTGGAAAGAATATGAAAATAATGTAGATGAGTTATTAAAATTGTTGGGAATAAATCTAAACACCATAAAAGAACATTATAAAAAAGATCCAGAATTTAGAAAAAATATTGATTGTGTTTCAAGATATTTGAAAATGGGCATCCACGAGGAATCAGAATATGTTGCTGCTTATGTATATGAAATTGATAATCATCGAGGAGAATATCTTATATTTTGGATACGGCTTATACATTTATTTCTTAATCCGAGATACAAACATTTAGCAAAGAGAGTAATAGATCAAATTGAAAACAGTGATATATTTATTAAAAGAATATTTGGAATTTTTATTAACTCCTTATTTCCTTCTCGTAATACATACATTCAAATAATAATAGACCATGGTAGTGAAACCATATATGAGTTTCTTTTGGGAATAGTATTACACTATTATTTATTAAAAAAATTTGGGATTGAAATAGAACTTCCAGATATTCAAGATATTGCTGAAAATGCAAGATTTTATTGTGTACATATAAAGATACTGTTTATAAATATAAAGATTCTAAAAATCTTGAATTCCCTCCAGAAAATATCTTTTATATCGAAAAAGAATTTTTAAATTATGTATATAAAATAACATATAAAGAAAAATATAAAGTAGAAATATTAGATAAAGCAATACAAAAAAATTTAATTGATTTCGTTTCTAAAAAATATATAAAATATTCTGATGTTTTCTATGCTAATATATATGTTCTGATGAGACTGTCGAAA
>CAZMYQ010000010.1:0-5059 GCA_964570545.1 uncultured archaeon
TTTAATCTCAATATTTTAAATCTATGAATGAATATGGTTACTATTAATAAAATTGCTAATGATAAGACTGTTAATAAGATATTTGAATTCTCGTTTAAGTTTATTATTGAACTAGCCAAAACAATTGTAAATATTTCTATTATATCATCAATTGATCCAATCGCTATTAAATATTGTCCCAAGTTAGTATTTATTAGATTTTGTTCTTCTAATATTGGGACTAACAGTCCTTCTCCTACTGTCGAAACACAGAGACCAATTAATATTGCTATATGAATAGGATATCCAAATAATATAAAAACAAATCCAACTATTAGAGATGCGCATAGAATTGTTAAAATTCCTAAAAATAATATATGTTTATTTTTTAGAATTTTCTCAAATTCTAATTCATATCCTACGATAAACAATAGAAAATACATACCAATTTCCGCAAGTAATTCAATAGGTTTTGAAACTTTAACAAAACTAAGCATTGATAAAATCGTCCCAACGAACAAGGCGGAAAAAACCCATGGGATTCTAACTCTTTCTAAAATAAAACCTAGCACGATAGCAGAAATATATATTGTTAATAAAATGAGGAATACGCTCTCCATTAAATAATTATTTGCTCATAAATTTACTTTTATAGAATAGTCCTTTTATGCCATAATATGCTCTTAATAAATTATCATTAGCATGAATTCCTTCTCGCTTTAACCATTCTACTGCGTCTTTAACTTTTTCTCCACCTACCATTCCAACAACGAGAGGTAAATTTTTATAATTTGATATTAACTTCGCTAATTCGCATGGATCTAAAACACTAGTTTCGCAATAAAGCAAAGCCACAATAGGTTTATATTTTTCAGCAATATCTAGCGCTTTTTTATAGTTTTCTAAATATGCATTTCCTGTAACATCAATAGGGTTTTTTATACTTCCAAATTCAGGTATTGCATCTTTAAATTCTGAAAGTATTTCTTTGTCATCCAAAAATGGAAATTCTTGACAAAGATCTGTAAAATTAACTCCTAATCCACCGCCATTTGTTATTATCAATAACTTTGGTATTTTAGGCATAGGAAGTTCTGCACACGCCCGAGATACGTCCAAACATTCTAGTAAAGTATCTGCTACATAAATTCCATATTGTTCTAATATATTTTTTTCTACCTTGTAATCTCCAGACATAGCACCTGTATGGCTTAATGCTGCTTGTTTCCCTCTTTCGCTTTTACCACCTTTTAAAACAATAATTGGTTTATTTGGTTTTTTCTTTAAAAATTTTTCACCATCTTTGAAATCTTCAAGATAAAATACAAGACATTTTGAATCTAAATCTAAAAAATCAGTTTCATTTAAAATAGATTTATTTCCTAAACTTATTACATATTCTAATCCTATATTTTCTCTATTTGCCCACCCTATCATAGAAATTCCAATTCCACCGCTTTGCGTAATTATAGAAATACTTCCTTTTTTAATATACGTTTGTCCAAAAGTACAATTTATGTTGTTTTTTGTATTAACAAATCCAAAGCAATTTGGCCCTAAAAGTTTAATATTATATTTCTTACAAATACTTATCAATTTTTCTTCTAAATCACATCTACCAATTTCTTTAAATCCAGAAGTTATCATCACAACAAATTTTATTTTCTTTTGGCCACATTCTTCAAGAACTTTTATTGCAACTTCATTTGGGACTACAATTACGGCACAGTCAATATCTTCAGGCACATCAAGAACAGATTTATAACATTTTAATCCTTTTATTTCCTCATATTTTGGATTGATAGGATATATTTTTCCTTTATATCCATAATTAATTAAGTTTTTTAAGATAGAATATCCTATTTTTGATGGATTTTTTGAAGCTCCAATTATTGCTATAGATTTTGGATTTATTAATTTGTTCATTAGATATATCAAACGTTAAATTAATATATATTGTTCTGAATATAATAATATATAAAAGGCGGGGTGGAGCAGCCTGGAGTGCTCGCCGGGCTCATAACCCGGAGGTCGGTGGTTCAAATCCACCCCCCGCCCTTAACTTCTAATATAAAAATAAAATTTAAAAATAATGGGTAATTTGTTTAGCCAAATTTTTGAAACTTATTATAAGTATAGAAAAATTTTAGTCATAATTCCAATATTATGCGCAGTTTTTGGTATTCTTATGTTAAATAATGTAAAACTAGGAATAGATTTAGAAGGAGGAGCATTTATTAAAGTTTCTGGAACTGAATTTTCAGAAGAATTAAAGAAAGTATTCCCTGATGCGAGAATCACGAAATTATCTAGTAATACTATAATAGAAATACCATATTATGAATTAAAAAATAAAAATTTAGAAGATGAAAAAAAGTTAAGAGATTTTCTAAAAAAATATATATATTCAGATTTCGATGTTTATATAGTAAATAAAAGTTTGGCAAATGAACTAAAAAATAGAGCAATAACTTATTTAATAATTTCTTCAATTTTAATTGGTATGGTTTTATTTGTTGGATTAAGAAATGTAAAACCTGTAGTTGCAATGGTTATCTCTTTAATATTTGATACTTTAATGGTTTTGGCAGGGTGTGCTGTATTTAATATTCCAATTTCAATTGATACGTTAGTTATGATTTTAATACAAGCCGGATATTCTATAGATACAGATGTTGTTATGGCAAGTTATATTTTAACTCATGGATTTAAAAAAGGATTAAAAAGAGGTGCTGAGATTGCCCTAACTATGAGTGCGACCTCTTTGATTGCTATGATTTCGATCGCTGTTTTAGGTTTTATCTTGGGAAATGTTACTATATTCAGGCTTGGAGCCGTCCTTGTATTTGGGTTAATTGCAGATTTAATCGTAACTTGGTTATTGAATCCTAATTTATTAGAGGTGATATTAAATGACATTAGTAGAAAACATAATTAAGTGGCATAAAACTATAATTTTATTAACTTGTTTGATCTTATCTATTGCAGCAATTATATTAAATGGAATTCAACTTGGAATTGATTTTAAGGGTGGCGTAGCAATGTTTGTTGAATTTGAGCATGGAGATAAAGATTTGGCTGCAAAATTACAAAGAAGATTAGACTTATTCGGTTTAAAAGATATTAAAGTAATTCCTTTTGGAGATAAATTTGTATATATTGAAATTGGTGGTGCTACAGATAAAGATATTGAATATGTTAAAAAACTTTTGAAGCACCAAGGAGTAATAGAAATGTTTGTCGCTGGAAAGAAAGTATATGATTCTCGATACGATGGACCTTTAGTAGTATCAGATTCTCGTGTTCTTGGATCATCTCCCTCATATGTAGTTCAAATAATATTTGAGTTTATCAAACCAGAAGCATACAAAAAATGGGCATTATCTACAAGAGGAAACGTTGGACGTTTGGCTGCAATATATTTAGATAGAAAAGATATTCCAATATATTTCTCTGATTATATTTGTCAAAAATACGACAATTCTTTTGGTAAAAAGTATAGTGATATATTTAAAGACGTAGGTTTAAAATTTGCTTGCAATTTAAAAGAAGCCAAAAAACTATGTAAAACTTACGGAAAGATTTATGAATATGGTGTAGATCATAATATTCCAGACTGTAATACGATAAAGTATCCAGTTAATGATTTAGATTCTACAGAAGAATTAAAAAAATTCCTAAAAAATGCGGTTGGTCTTTATGATTTTAGAAGTTTAAGAGATGAGTGGAGTTTAGAATCAGAAACTCCAATAGTTATGACTACTTCAGGAATTCAAGATAAAGAAACAGCTGAAAAAATCAAAAATTATCTTGAAAGTTTATTGCAATCTCAAGAACCAATTCCAAAAGTTGTTAAAATTACAGAACCTGAAAAGATTAACTCTGAAGAAGGATTTAAGTTATTATCCTCATTTATATTTGTTGGTTTAATAGTTATATTAATAATTTCTGCATTTATATATTTAAGATATAGAAACAAAATTGTTTCTTTATCTATGATATTTACTATGATTTGTGAGACTATTTTAATATTAGGATTTGCTGCTTGGACTGGTTGGAAATTAGATATTGGTGCAGTAGTTGGTTTAATCTGTGCTATTGGTACTGGTGTAGATACTCAAATCATCATAGCAGGAGAATATTTAAGATCATCTATGAAAGTTGAAGCCATCGAAAAATCCTTCGGATTGGTTTATTTATCAGCATTTTGTTTATTAGCAGTAACCCTTCCTTTGTTTATTATAGCATACTCAATACCAAAAATTGTAGGTTTTGCTTTAACAACAACAGTAGGTATTTTGATAGGTATATTGATTACACGTCCTGCTTACGCCGAAATTTTAAAAAACTTATTAGGAAATGAAAAAGAAAAATTGTAGTTTCTGTTTATTTATAAATTTTTTAAATTTTTAATTAATTTTAATTTTAGATAGATAATTATATTAATGAAAGTTCTAATATTCCCAAATCCATTAGGATATGGACACATAATGCGTCAAATTCCAGTTGCAGAACGACTTATTAAAGAAGGTTTTGAAGTAGATTTAGTATGTGATAAAAATTTAAATTATCCATTAGATAAAAAAATAAATAAAATATATGTTCCTTGGTTTAAAACCGATCTGGAAGTGATGTATAATATAAGCAAGACATCCGAATTTTTCTTTAAAGTAACTTCTATAGACTATAGCCAATATGATGTAATTATCTCTGATTCAGGTGGCTTTGATTTGCCAAAATTTTTTGGATTTACATTTAAAGCTAATTGTCTAGTTGTTCAAATATTAAATAGTTTGATTTGGAGATATGAATACGAAGCAATAGAAAAACTCGCTGCTAAAGCAATAACAAAATATCTTAATATTTGTGTGTGCGATTTACCAATGCCTCTAACAATTTCGGAATATAATTTAGTGAATCACGATTTATTAACATATACTGGTCCAATTTTAAGATATAAACCAACACATAAAAAAGATAAATATATATTAATAGCGCAAGGTTCTACAAATTTGACTGTTGACTTACAAAAATATTTAAAAGATGTAGAAACTGAATATGGATATGAATTTGTTTATAT
>CAZMYQ010000010.1:5159-10944 GCA_964570545.1 uncultured archaeon
TACAAAAATATTTAAAAGATGTAGAAACTGAATATGGATATGAATTTGTTTATATTGGAGATAAACCGAAATATTCATTTAAGAACACGACATTTTTTGAATTTTTAGATACTAAAGAATATATGCATTATCTTGAAAATTCAGCAATGATTATCACGCACGGAGGACACAGCACAATTATGGAGTGCTTATGGGCAGGCGTTCCAATTTTTGGCGTCCCATTACCAAATATTTGTGAAAGAGTAAACAATCTAAAAAAGATTCAAAAGTTAGGATTAGGATATTATGAATTTCCTAATAGATTATCATCTGTTGGACTTGAGTATTATATTGATTTGACTTTAGAATTGAAAGACAAAGTTAAAAAATTTTCCAAATATGTTAGAAAATTTGATGGTGTAAAAAACGCCGTTGAGTATATTAAAAGCATTATCTCTTAAGCATTTTTCTTTTTCTAAATGTCTTGTTTCCACATTTTCTGCAGTGCTTAGGTTTTTTTCCTCTATGTTTTGCACCACACTTGAAACAAATCCATGCTCCATATAAGTCGTTTCTAATTGCTTCGTTGATGTCCATTATATTAATTTGTTTTAATATATTTAAGATATATTTATCCATACGCTAACTTCGATGTGTGTAGTAGAAAAATAATATGTAACATAAAGACTTATTATTATTATGGCTGACAACAATGAAAGATTGGTATGGATTCCTGAAAAATGTGTAAGATGTAAGGCTTGCCAAGCAGCATGCCCTGCGGGCGCTATAGAATTTGACGAAAATGGAAATTTAATTTGGCATAAAGAGAAATGTTTATTCTGTAAAGCGTGTGAAAAAGTATGTCCTGCTGAAGCAATAAAATTTGAAAAAGAAGAAGAAAATAAAGACTAAAAAATTCTTGTGCAAACTGCCTATGATGCAGTTTTTAATTTTTTTATTAATATATGATGAAAAGAGCCTCAACTGATGTGAGTGATGAGATATGATGAAACTGAATAGGATATATTGTACGCCTAGAGCAATAAAATATTTTAAGAAACACAAAGAAATAATAGAAAAAACTTTAAATTGTAAAATAAATTTTGATAAAGGAGATATAATAGTCAACTCGGAAGATTATTTCGTTTTAGAAAAAATAAAGATGCTTTCAAAAGCTTTTGATTTAGGTTTTGATGAAAAGTTTGCTTTGAAATTATTAGATGACGAATTTATACTTCAAATTATAGATATAAAAGACTATACAAAAAAACCAAATGATATAAAAAGAATTTTGAGTAGAGTAATTGGAAGACAAGGAAAAACAAAAGAACACTTTGAAAAAGTTGGAAGTGTCAATATAAAAATTACAGGATCAGAAATTGGAATAATCGGCAAAATGGATAATGTTAATTTTGTATCAACATATATATTACAATTGATTGAAGGTGCGCCTCATCAAGTAGTTTATGGATTTATGGCAAAAGATAAATATAATTTTATTAAATAAATCTATGTTTTTGCTACAATCTTAAAAGATTTTTTTTAATTTTTCTAGTTTTGAGAAATCAATATCATGATGATGCGTTTTATGTTTTAACTTAAAAATATATTTCTTAAAAAATCTTTCATAGCAAGATCCACACCCACAAAGTAGCATTTTCATATTGCTTCACCAATATTTTAAACATATGTTTTTATTTTTTAATGCTTTATAAAGATTTATTAACAAAGTATTATAATTATCTTAAGACTTATAAAATAGTAAATCTCAATAAATATGTACCAGTATGTTCTGCAATTTATAAAGAATTAGATAAAGAAAAAATTGAAGGTGTTAGTTACTGTTTGCCATTGATTTATCAAGATTATTTACATGCAAAATATTTTTCTGATCCAAATGCAAAAATTGAAGGTATAAATCGAGATAGATATAGCAAAGGAAAAAATATTCTTATTTTGCCGCCATACACTAAAGAACAAGAAATTCTATTTAATGTGCCTCTAAGAAACAAAATTGTTGGAATAATTGGGGAAAAAACAGCAAATATTTTACTTGGGAATATAATAAGACCTTTGTCTATATTGTATAATACTATTTATGAAATAGAAGATATTTTTTATCTACAAAAAGATATGTTTGAACCTACACCAAAATTTAAGATGTGTTGTTTCATAGCAAAAAAGAAAAAATCAATCGATATTGAAGCATTTAGAAAATTTGTCGTTAAACATTTTAATGAAAAGAAAGAATTTGATGAATATTTAGAAGAATTCAAATCCTAAATAAACTGTTGTCATATCCTCTGTTATTTGATCCAATATATGGGTTTTGAAGACCAGTATATATTGCAATAACTTCTATTTTGTTTTCGTAATCGTCTCTGACTCTTAAGCCTGGTTTGACGGCAGCCATAGGATCTATATCTCTAGTTAATTCATCCATGATAATATCTAAATCTCCCATTGTGAAATCATTTCCGGCAGTAATATGAACTAAAGCTCCTTTAGCACCTTTAATAGAGATATCTAACAACTTATTATGTAATGCACTTCTAACTGCTTCTTCTACTTTATTCATTCCTTTTCCTTCACCAACACAAACCATTGCTACGCCGCCTTTTGACATTACGGCTTTTAAATCTGCAAAATCGATATTTAATCTACTTGGAATAGTTAATGTGTGAACTAATCCATCTATGGTTTTAGCGATGATTTTATCTGCTTCAGCAAAGGCTTGATTTGCTGGCATGTTTGGCATAAGTTCAATCAATTTGTTATTGTCTATAACAATAACAGTATTCGAATATTCGCTTAATTCTTGAATTCCTTTTAATGCTTTGTTACATCTGTCTCTTTCGTATCTGAACGGGTATGTAACTATTGAAATAACTATTGCACCTTGTTCTCTAGCCATTTGTGCAATAACTGGAGACGCGCCAGTACCAGTACCTCCTCCCATACCTGCACATATGAATACGATATTTGCATCTTGAATAAGTGGTTCTAAACTTGATTTTGATATTTCCATTGCTTTTTTTGCTATATCTGGATAACCACCTGCACCAAGACCTCTCGTTACACTTTCACCAATTAAAATACATTCAATGTTTGGATTTTCACCAATCAAAGATAAGTGTTGTTTATCTGTATTTACAGCAACTAATTTTGCGTTGGAAACTCCCATACGTGCCAATCTATCGATGGTGTTGTTTCCTGCACCTCCCACTCCGATTACTACAATTTTTAAGTCAGAAGAACCTCCAGGATACACTGGTGCAATTTCCCTTCTCACTTCGTTTATATATCTTTCCATCATGATATATACCTCCACACTATACTATAAAAAAATAATATTTTTGTTATATATTTTAGTTTTTAAATTAGATTGTTTTGTTACATAACTTCATCATTTACTAAAAAGTCAATTCTATATCCTTTAATAAATCTTGTTTTAACATAATAATCTACAAGTTCATCAAAATATTTTCCCAAATTTTCTTTTCCGTAAATTACTACACACTCACCACTACGCAAATATCCGTAGTCAATATAAAATTCATCACCATATAGATTTTTTAGTTTGACTACGCTTCTAATTCTATCTATTAGTGTTATTAGTAAATTTTCATTTAAATGGTAATATAATTTTAAGTTTTTTAACAACTTTGTATATAAATGCATATTAAAAAGACTTATTGCTCCAAAACCTAAATTTCCGCTTAATATATTTGATTCTATCTGTTCATATAATAATTCCTTATCGTTTCTAAATTTTAATATTTCGTATTTTGTTTCTAACAATGTTTTATTTATTTTAGAGACATTTTCTCTCCTTTGGAGAATTTGAGAAAATGTATCAAAATAAATCTGCATAATAAAATAAATTCAAACGCATATATTTATTTAGTATTCAATATATTTTATGAAGGCAAAATTAAATAGAGGAGATTATATCGTTGTAAAAATTACTAAAGTTACAGAAGATGGAGCTTTTGGATATTGCGATGAATATGGTGTTAATGTATTTATTCCGGCTGCAGAAATTACTTCAAGGAAAGATCCAAAATCAGGATTGAAATCTGCAGTTAAGGTAGGTCAAACAAAAGTTGTTAAAGTTTTAAAAGTTCATGGTAAGGATGTTGATGCTTCAATTAAAAGAGTCTATGATAAAGAATTAAAAAAAGCTATTGAAAGATATAGAAGATTTAAGAGGGCAATGTATCTCTATAAACTCGTTTTTGGAGATGATATGAAATATTGGGATAAATTGGAAGATTTATATGGTGAAGTATTTTGGGCTTTTGAGGATGTGGCATTATATGGAAAAGACGCAATAAAATCAATAATTCCTAGAAAATATTTAAAGAAGTTTGAAGAAGTTGCTAAGAAACACATTACAATTTCGAGAAAAACAGTCAGAGTAGAACTTCAAATTGCTACTCCTTTAGGAAATGGAGTAGAAGTTTTAAGAAATGTATTTTCTAAAATTTACGAAGAATTCAAAGACGAAAATACTTCTTTAAGAATTTATACTATTGGAGCACCAAAGTATTATTTAGATATATCTACATATGACTATAAAGAAGGAAATGAGTTGGCTTATAAAATTCTTGAAAAACTTGAGGAAGAATTAAAAGGAAAATGTATATTATTTAAACATGAGTTTATAAAGTTAGAAGAATAAACATTAGCAATTATAAATATTTAACTCCAAATTTTTAATAATTATGAAGTTTAAGATAAGATATTGTTACAATTGTAATTTATTCACATTAAAAACTAAGTGTCCAAAATGCGGAAGATATGTTGTATTTCCTAAGCCACCAAAATTCTCTTTAGATGACAAAAAATCAAAATATAGAATAAAACTAATACTTGATAAAGAAAGCAATAGTAAAATATAAAACAAACTATTATTTTTTATGAGCAAATTTGAAGAAGTTAGAAAAAACTTGATTGCTTTAACTAAAGAAAAAATATCTAAAGAATTTTCAAGAAAAGACTTACAATTGATAAAAATAATTAATACAATTGACTACTTAGACAAAGTAATAAACATCATGATCGAAAAATTAAGAGAATGGTATATGCTTTATAATCCTGAAGAAGAATATAAAACTTCAAATCATGACATATTATTAGAAAAAATAATCCAAAAGAAAGAAAAACGATCATATGGTGGAATCTTTGATAATGAACAATTAAATTTATTAAGAGAATTTGCTTTACGAATAAAACATATTAAAGATTTGCGAGAAAAGTTAGAAAAAAAAGTAGAATCTTTGGCTGTTGAAATTTGTCCTAATGCTTCAAAAATTGCACCACCAATTTTAGTTGCTCGTTATCTTGAAAAAGCAGGAGGATTAGATAAATTGGCTCGTATGCCTGCATCTACTATTCAAGTGCTAGGGGCAGAAAAAACTTTATTTATTCATTTATCTAAAGGTATTCCACCGCCTAAACATGGCATATTATTTCAACATCCATTAGTAAGAAATTCTCCAAAGAAAATGCGCGGAAAAATATCTAGATTTTTAGCTAATAAGTTAGCAATAGCATTTAGAGAAGATTATTTTGGTCGTGATTTAACTGTTGGTGATAAGTTAAAAGAAGAAGTTGAACAAAAATATGAAGAATTAAAGAATAAATTTATGAAATAACTTTAATATAAATTTTTCTTGTTCTTGGAATAGGGCGTATATTGTGAAATTTGCCCAATAGGCAATTAATCCTAAAATGATAATTATTAGTATCTTAACGTCGGTTATCTTTAATAAATAAAGATTGACTAAACTTAGAGGTATTG